>NZ_JBAEAP010000111.1:0-4928 GCF_056205495.1 Psychrobacillus sp.
AGTGTAGAAGAGAGTCCAAGTTTAAAAGTGTGAGGTGTATTATATGAAAACCGATGAGGAATATATGAAGCTTGCATTAGACTTGGCGGCTAGTGCGAAAGGTAACACGAATCCTAACCCAGTAGTGGGTGCAGTAATTGTGAAAAATGGAGTAATTGTTGGTACGGGATTACATCGCAAGGCAGGCGAGCCTCACGCAGAAGTGCATGCATTTAATATGGCACAACAGCATGCCGAGGGTTCCACTCTTTATGTAACTTTAGAACCTTGCTCACATTACGGCAAAACACCACCTTGTGCAAATTTAGTGAAGGAATCAAAGGTAAGCAGAGTCGTAGTAGCGACTAGGGACCCTAATCCTGAGGTTGCAGGGAGAGGCATACAGCTGCTTCGTGACGCTGGCATTCAGGTTGATGTCGGCATATTAGAAAAAGAAGCACAAAAGTTAAACGAGCGTTTTATACACAATATGCTTACTAAACGTCCATTTGTTATTTCTAAGTTTGCCATGACACTAGATGGTAAACTCGCAACCTATAATGGACATTCTAAATGGATTACTGGAGAAGTGTCACGTAAAGATGTGCATACGCTAAGAAATGAAATAGACGGTATTTTAGTAGGGGTAGGTACAGTAATAGCAGATAATCCAGCCTTAACTACAAGACTTACTGAGCTTGATGGAAAAAATCCTACAAGAATTATCTTGGATAGCAGCCTAAGGACTCCTTTAGATGCACAGGTCCTTCACACAGAGGAAGCCAAAACCATTATTGTTACAAGTAAAGAAGTAGATTTAAACCGTGTTAAAGAATATGAATCAAGGGGAGCAAAGGTATTATTTGTTTCCAAGAGAAATAGTGGATTGGATCTAGAAGAGGTACTTAGCGAATTATATCAACAAGGGTTAACCGATATACTAGTGGAAGGTGGAGGGGCGATAAACTCTGCCTTTCTGAATGCTGGTTTAATAGATAAATACTATATTTATATAGCTCCAAAAATACTGGGAGGTAAAGAATCCATTACCCCTTTTACTGGTGAAAATCCAGAATCAATGGATGCTGCCAAACAATTGTATTTTGAAGAATTCCAAAAGTTTGGAGAGGATCTTCGTATAATTGCCTACCCTAAAAAATAATGAGCTACATAACCATACTACAATTTAGTATAAGAAAATTAAATAAAACAACAGTTATAAACCGTGAAAAACGGTAGAAGAGTAGGAGAATAAAAATGAAATTCGGCTTTGATATTGACGATACACTAATTAATTTGAGAGAGCATGCTTTTCACTTGTACAATAAAAAACTTAACCAAAATGTGGACCTTGACGTTTTTCATGCTTTAAAAACGGTAGAGATTCATGAAGCTTTTGGTTTGGAAAAAGAAGCTGGAAACACCATGTGGAAAGATTGTATGGAGGAAATATATTTTACCGAATGTCCATCCTTTGAGGGAGCTTTGGAAACTTTAAATTCTCTAGAAAATGATGGACATGAGATTTACTATATCACCTCTCGCCCGAAAAAATATTGCTCTCAAACTCGTGAATGGATGAAAGCACAAGGCTTTCCAATAACAGATGAAAACTTTTACTGCGGAATGCAGGATGAGGAGAAAATAGCTACAATCAAGGCATTAGAGTTAGATTATTATTTCGATGATAAGCCAGCTGTTCTAGAAACGCTCCAAAATGTAAAAACAAAAGTATTCATAAAGGATCAATCGTATAATCAGTTAATGGATATGCCAAGACTGAAAGAATGGTTGGACTTGAAAAAAATTCTAGAGGAAACTGTATAACCAGACATAATATATATTACCATTCGAAAACCCCATGCATATTAGTCGTTAACTAATATGAGTGGGGTATTTTTTTATGGAATAATTTTTAAATTTGAAACAAAGCTCGGGAAAGGTCGTCTAACTATAAAATGGTTAAAAGCCGAAGGAAGTGACATTTTGAAAAAAATACATTTCATTTTCCCGTTAACATGTTTATCTATTTTACTAATAGGATGTCAATCAATTGAAAGCAAAGAAACAAATTACGATAACCCTCAGCAATCGTCAAATGAACAAGTAGAAGGTGTGGGAGAAGTAATAGAAGTTATCCTATCAAGCTCGACTTTGGAAGACACTATTATTTTTAAAGATGAAGCCAGTATAAAAGAGATTAAAGATATAATTTTAAGTTCTATAAAACAAGATGGAATTGTTAATATGGCTAATCCAAATTATTATTTAGACCTCATTTTTGAAGACGATACAAAACAAGGATATTATTTATGGATAGGAGATAACATGGAAAAAAGCTTACTGATGAAAGCTAATGATACTCATACAATTTATACTTTAGATGAAGAATCGAATAAAAAAATTAGCGATTTGTTAGAAGGGAAACAGTTGACTTCGAGCTTTACCACATGTTTGCCTGTTATTAAATCGTAAAAAAGATTTTATAGGATTAAAATCATTTGTTATCTATGTACTCTAAAGTAGGGGTCTATGTTCAATCAATTACTTTAGTTATAATGATCCCACCCATATTATCCCCCGAAATTTCGTGTTTATTGGTTTTAGATGACTTCATACTTTTAAATTTTTCCGATTTAACATATCTTATTTGATATTGCTTACCTTCAATTGTTGTTTCATATTCGCCTTTTTCTTTTAAAAATGAAAGGTATTCTTCTAATACTAAATCTTCCTTGGTCATAATAAGACTATGTGGCTTTCCAACGTAGCGGAAATGCCATGGTTCAAAAGCGATTCCAGTTACGTCAACCTTGTTTTCCGGATAACGTAAAATAAAGCCAAATTCTGGAGCATGTTGTGCTAACCAGTCAGCTTCCTGTGTATATTCCATCATTCCTTCTGTAGAACCAATATCAATGGATAAGCCTGACTGATGCTCACTATAGCCTTCTGGTAGGGCATACTGAGAACCTAATTCCTCATAAAGTTGCTGTTGAACGATTCCAGTACGGAATCCACTATTAAGCTTGAAATGCATAATTCCATCTTTTTCAGCTGCTCCGAACATATCCTGCATAGGGGCCAGTAAAACCTTGTGTACAGTAATTTCTGATTGTATTTCTACGTTACTTGCAAAATCATTAGGTACCGCTTGGATATCGGTTGGCTCTTGTTGAAGTTTTACCTCGTTATTAATTAGCATAAGACTACCTTCATAAATCTGCTCTTCTTCAATTGTGAAATTTTGTATATCATCATTCGTATAATTAATAAAGCTGAAATACCCCAATGTTGAAAGGCAGCATAATAAGAAGAATTTTTTCAACTGTCTCACTCCCTTACTAGATATTTCTAGCATAGCAAGTAGTCTTTAAGATTATGGTAGGATAATTCTTAATTTTTTCTTAAGGTTATCTTTTTCATAAACATCACATTACTTATAACAATCTATTTAGTCTTCTAAAAAGTAAATTGAAAGTATCCATGTTGTACATGAATATCTTTGCAATTTACTCCCAAGACAATTATTTAATTAATGCGATCCATTTTTTATTTTTTGAAAGCTAGCAATTGAAGCCTGATACAGCTTCTCCATTTTTTCCTCTATGAAATTTGTTCTTTCAAATAATGAAAGTCGAACATGATCGATCTGTCTCATTATTTTCTCTAACAATCCTTCTTGGAGATCTACGCGACTTGTTAAATCCTTTTGTACCTCTTCCAAACCACTAATCTGTTGGGTAATCTTATGATGGAACTGGTGCTGTTCGTCCATTTTAGTCATTGCTTCCTGATGAAAAACTGACACCTGCTCCATATTTGAAAGTACTTCTACGTTTTTTAATGAAATATCATCTATTTTTTGAACAATCACTCCGGAAGTTTCTTCTGATCTGTCTAATCGAATCTTTATATGGTGTTGTGTTTCATCTAGATGCTCAATATGCTCCATTAAACGTTGTTTTCCAAGCTGCTCTTCTGTTATTAAGTGGTGCAACTTTTCGTTTTGTTGCTCTAATTTTTGTAATCCAAACTGTATCTGTTTTTCAACCAGTTCATGTTGCGTATTTAATTCCTTTAAGTACTCTAGTCTTTTATTAATTTCATTCCAATGAGTTATTTGTTGGTCCCCATAATGTTGTTGTGAATTATTTAATCGAGTAATATTTTCTAAAAAAGACTGGTTTGTTGCTTCTTGGTTAATCATGAAATCGGATAGGTAGTTACTACGAAATTCAACTTGGTTGCTAGCTTTTAATTCTTCCTTGTTTTTAAAAACCCCCGGATGCTGACTATTGTTGATGAATAATCCCATTTATATTCCTCCTTGGTGAGCTAACCATATTATTAGAATATGCAAGTACTGAACATATAGGGATTGCTGGGATATACGTCAATTGAAATAACGAAAATAGTTTCAATTTTTACAAAATAATGAAAAAGACATAGTTATTTATTATTAAGCTATTGTATAATGTGACCTAGAGGTGTTTTATTTTGAATAAAGATAAACAAAAAGCTTTAGAACTTCTAAAACAAAAAATAAATGGTGAAACTATTATTACATATCAAGAAATTGCTGATAGATGTAATTATTCTTTAATACAAATAAAAAGACTATCCAAAGAGATAGAAAAAAAGGATATTGAAGATCTGCTTGTCCATGGACTCACAGGTAAGAATTCTAACAATTCGGTTCCCTACCAAGAAATTGAATATATTAAAGAATTCAAAAATCAATATCCGAATATTAGTATATCACAATTTAGAGATATTTATCATGAAGATGTTATTTGGAATAAAGAAAAAGAAGATGATGATAAAAAAAAAAAAATAAAAGTAAGAAGAAAAAGGTAAAAACAAAAACTATAAAAAAGCGAGGAATGGAAAACACCTATTAAACATAAACATTTTAAAAAAAACAAGGACATTCAAACTAAACGAGA
>NZ_JBAEAP010000112.1:0-3581 GCF_056205495.1 Psychrobacillus sp.
ATTTTTTATAGGATTATTAGTAGGAAGCATTATTTGTATGAAATATTCCAATGTGACAGATACCTATAAGCGATATTTTATCGGCTTTGGCGCATTCATTAGCGGTATTCTTACCATACTATTTGGTTCAATAAGTTTTCCGCTATTAGCGATTTTATTATCTGTAGGGATTGGACTAACTAGCCAACTGAAAAATATACCGCAACAAACAATTATTCAGAGAAGTATCCCGAAAGAGAAATTAGTAACTGTTTATACATCTTTAGGTACAGTAGGTACTGGGCTGTTTGGTATATCTTCCTTAGCCATAGGTATTGCAGTAGATTTAGTCGGCGTAAGAATAGTATTTATTCTTTCAGGTGTACTACTACTTTTGGTGAGCTTGGTAGTTTTAAAGAATAGAAGGTTGTTTAATTAAAGTTGTCATGCAGGAGCTCAGTTATATTACTGAGCTTTCTGTATGTTGTTGGAACTGTATCAGTTATAATGAGTGTAAACAACGCGAGGTGATTTGCATGGATCGTGATTTCTTAATACATATTACTTCTGAAAGCCTCAAGCTAGTCAGAGTAGAGAACGACTATACACAAGATAAAATGGCGGAGCTACTAGGAATCTCCAAAAAAACATTAGTTCAAATAGAAAAGGGAAGGACACTAGCAAATTGGACGACCACTATCGCTATATGTGCCTTATTCCGTGATAGCCCAACCTTGCAAAATCATATTGGTGGAGATCCTATGGAGGTAATAGAGCTCACTGCCCACGATGTGATTATACGTCCAAAGGATAAAACATTAGGTGGCTATATATGGTGGAAAAACGTTGAAGAAAAAAATGGTTTTCGCTTACAGCAAAATGTACTTAGCAAGCATTTTCGAATAGTAGATGAAGAAAATTATCGAATTCTTAGCACGTTTGATGAAGCGGTAGCAAAAGATAAATGGTATGTTATTAGTCAGAAAATTTAATGTTGTCTAAAACTCCCCTTTAGTGTAAAATTACACTAAAGGGGAGTTTTGTTATGAATAAAATAAATAAATCTTTGATTGTGATTGTAATTATTTCCATCAGTGCATTACTTATTAATTTCATGCCTGCAGTTAAATTTCCAGACCATCGAATAAGTATTTTCAACTTAGCTATTTCTGTACTGTTTTTAATAAGTATTTTATATTACTCGAGTGTAAAGAATGGGATTGCTTTGTTTGGAATTGGATTTGTAGCAACCTTAATTATATTTGTTGTAAATGTGATGGAAAATTATCTTTTCGATTATGTTGTCTTAGATGTATTAGCGAATATACAGTATCCCTTGTATATTATTTTTGTCATTCCACTTTTTGGACTAAACAAATTATTGAATTTGAGCTACGGAAATTTTTCTTTTGTAGTTTCTCTCCTATACCTAACCATTTTAGCTGGTAGCCTTTTAAAGTATAAGTGGAAAGTACGGAATACAAGTTTACTAATTTTGGTTCTTTTGTTTTATTGTTTGCCTTTTGGCTACTACGGCATGTATTTGGATTATACGGAAGGATCATTGCTTGGTTACCTTTTAATGATTATAGTGACTTCAGCTTTAGCATATATATGCAAAGCATTTTTACTTGTACGTGTCCTAATTATAGGCAATATTCTATCCGCTATATGTTCTTTATATTTTATACACATGATGGATATAAAAGAGGAGTGGGGATATTTTTTTAAACCATTTAGGCAAACCACTATATTTTTTATTATCTTCCTTTTAAATTGTATCCCTCAATGGTTTGTCATTAGATTAACTGGTAGGAGGGATAGGAAAAGATGAAAAGGTGGTTTGTTTTAATTTTAGTTATAAGTTTATGTGTAAATGTATTGCTGTTTGGCAATATTTTCTGGAAAGGGATGTATACACCTAACGAAAGAGATCAAGTTATTTTAGGAGAAATGGTACAATTAGTAATTAGTAGTCAGAAATTTGAAACAATAGATGAATCAGAGGGAGTTCTTGCAGTCAATCAAATGGTTGATAGAAACAAGGGAGGGGTACTTCCTTATCACTATGATGTAATTGTATATACGAGTGAGCAGGCATATATCTTTGGTTGTAAAGATGATAAATGTGACGTAGTGGGATTAATAGGCACTATGTATTCCAAATATGAAGAATCGGAGCTACTATTACCGTTCAAATAATAAGTAATAGTTGGTATTCAGAATGGGATATGATCATTTCCGCCGTACGATCTTTGAAACGAATATATTTTATCCTCGTCTTAATAATACTAACTAGAAAAAAATTGCTATATGGAAGCAACTACTCTAATGTATGAAAGGTTGTAAGCTACTTGAAAAAAGAGCCAACACAAGTTACTCCCAAATATTTAATTATAGCTATCGTTTTATTCGGATTAATTGTCATTGTTCAAAGCGTTCAAGTTATTTACACGACCCATACATTTATAAGGGTTATGAATTTAATTTCTACAATCTTTATGTCTGTCGCGATCGGTGCCTTTATAAGAGAAATGTTTATTTTAAAGAAGAGTAAATAAGTAGAATAAAATATGGAAAGTATTAAACTAGGAATTGGTTTTTTGTACTTTAAAATAGCCAAAAGAGTAAGAGGGGCCATAGCAATTTATTTGGTAAGCCATTTAATGTCTAAAGCTTTTTTCTTTGCTAGTTGTAGAATTTGAAGTCGAGATGCTTGCTCACCCTCTAACTGTTTTATCATCATTTCAAATGTACTAAAATTACTAATAATATAACCCGTTTTCTCATTGTTAAAGTCATAGTTTCCAAGTGTTTTTATTTTTGATAGGTACCAAATTGAATATGTATCGGTAGAAGACCAGTACCAGGAAGCAAATGGAACTCTTTCATCTGTTAATGTAATTCCGACCTCCTCCATCACTTCCCGTTCTAAAGCAGCCTCCAAACTCTCATCATTTTCAACACGACCACCAATAGTGGTGATTTGCTGTTCTGCCTTGTCCCACGAAAGCATAATCATGCCTTGTTCGGTTATGGGGATACAATGAACTCCAGCGATTCTTCTGTCCTTTGGTAGTGTATCCATATAATTTAGCATCAAATTCCTCCTTACACCTTAAACTATTTTAATTTATAAAAACCTTCTTTGAATATAAAAGTAAACGCGAAAAAATGTTTACTAAATTTACAAATTTTAGAGTATAATAATATTAACAGATAATTACAATAAATGTTTAGGTGGGGGGATCACGGAGTGAAAAACTTATATATAATATTAGCTACTGTCCTAGTAGAAACAGCTATATTATGGGGAGTTTCTATTCTATTAGATTGGAAATTCGTAGATGTCATTTTTCTTGGTAGTTTAGCGATATTTGGCCTCATCTGGTTTCTTCAACTTAATTCTAATAGAAATAGCAATGAAGAGAACGCTCATTTGAAAGGCTGGAATGGACAGGATGGTGGCGGGGTTACACCTTTTCAATTTAAATTTAGAGGATCTCCTATTGTATTAGGACTACTGCTATTCATTGTAGTGAGCTTTTGCATAACTGCATTCACTTATTATCCTTATTTTATTGATTAATGAAAGAGGTCTA
>NZ_JBAEAP010000113.1:0-4112 GCF_056205495.1 Psychrobacillus sp.
GTTACCTATAATGGAAACTGTTTTAATAGATATAGTAGCATGGGCTTTTTTTCATATAGCTATATCTCTTTGCATGGCGTGTATTCCTTCAAGGAACTTTGAAAATGATAATAATTTATATCGTATTAGAGAATGGGAAAAATCAAATCAGCTATGGTCACAACTTTTCCAAGTTAAAAAATGGAAGCATCTGATACCTGATGGAACAAAAATCATCCAAAAGGGCTTTGAAAAAAAGAGTCTTGTAAGTAAAGATAGGGATTATCTTTTCAAGTTTTTAATAGAGTCGAGAAGGGCAGAATTAACCCATTGGCTATCTATCGTACCTTCCATTTTCTTTTTTCTTTGGAATCCTTTGTGGGTAGGATGGGTCATGGTCGCGTATGCCTTATTATTTAATGTTCCAATTATATTAGCGCAACGTTATAACCGTAATCGTTTGGAGAGAATATTATCCAGTAAAAGAAAAAGCGTGTTAAAAAGAGAAAAGGTGTTGAACTGATTACACGATCGTGCAAATGAAGATGCTAATATTAAACGAGGGTACTTAATTTAAATGTGAAATAGGCAACTCCTGGGGAGCAGCCTGAGCGAAAGCCTAAACAGGAGCTGAAGTCCATGCCCCTGGAAACCGTACTTCCAAATGGAAAACAACTACAGATAAGTAGAATAGAAGCCTCGAAAACTTTACTAAATCGTAAGTTTTCGAGGCTTTTTATTTTTGTCCCAGTGTCGTTTTATAGTTATTTTATAGAGTTTGAAAGCTCTGTAAAGATTACTCCTAGACCATAGGCACCTGCATCGGGGTAACCAAGGCTTCGTTCACCTACTGTGCCTGCTCGTCCCATACGAGCTACAATGTCTTTTGTCTTTTCTGCACCTTCTACTGCAGCAATAGCCCCTTGTTCGAATGCTTTTTTAAATGTTTTTTCTGAAGAGCTGCTATCGATCCAAGATTCAGCACAAGGTATTAAAGCATCAATTAAGGTTTTATCTCCTACTTCTGCGCCACGGCCAAAGGAACGTTCTCCAGTAGCTTGTATTCCTTTTACAGCTTCCTGAAGCATGTCAGCAAACTCAGTTAAGGACAATTCATTTTTATCCATTGTCGCTTTTCCAGCCGCTCTGAATGCAGATCCCCATATAGGTCCTGATGCTCCTCCGCAATATTCCATAATAACTAGGGAACAACTGTGTAAAAACGATCCGATGTTTAGGTCACGCTGCTGAATAATGTCATTCCATTCTCTTTTCAATTGCTTAAAACCTTTAGCCACACTCATCCCAAAATCACCGTCCCCAGCATGGGAATCTAATTCGCAGAAAGGCACCTCGTTTTGTATAATAACTTCACTCATTTTATCTATTAAGTAAATCATGTTGTGTAAGGTTAATTTTTCATTCTGTATTACCGCATAGTCTTCATCAGTTTCAGTATTAAAGGATACTAGCTTGTCTGTCTTTTCCTCTAACACTTCCGTATATTCAATTGGATCAACTGGTCCATCTACTTTAAAGGCTGGTGTATCGCTAGGTTTAGACAGCAAGTCCTTTAGTTCATCATCTAATTTTAGAAATGTTAGAGAAGCCCCGGCCATGTCGATGCTCGTCATATAATTTCCTACGAATATGCGATTCACTTTAATGTTCTTTTGTGATAGTACTCGTGTAACTGAGTTGTTTAACAAGTACAATTCTTGTAAAGGAGTTGCTCCAAAGCCATTTACTAATACTGCAATTTCATCCTCTTCGTTAATAGCTAAATCTTTTATAAGGTCAGTGGACATTCGATCTGCTAGCTCATCTGCAGAAAGCATTTTTTCTCGTTTTATACCAGGCTCTCCATGGATACCTACACCGTATTCTATTTCGTCCTCAGCTAATTTAAAGGTTGGTGTTCCTTTTGCAGGCACGGTACAAGATGTAAAAGCTACACCAATGCTCCGTACGTTAGATGCAGCTTTTTCGGCCACTATTTTGACTTCATTTAAATCTTTACCTTCCGCTGCAGCAGCTCCAGCTAATTTGTGAACAAAAACAGTGCCGGCAACTCCTCGTCTGCCTACTGTATACAAGCTGTCTTCTACAGCAATATCATCGTCTACCTTCACATAGTCCACTTGAATACCATCTTCTATTGCTAAAGCAGCACCATTTTTAAAATTCATCATATCACCGCTATAGTTTTTGATGATCATTAAAAGACCTTTTTCACCAGCTGTTGCCTTAATAGCTTGGTACACTTGGATTTGAGAAGGGGAGGCAAATACATCTCCGCAAACTGCTGCATCGAGCATACCTTTGCCTACAAATCCAGCGTGTGCTGGCTCATGTCCACTACCTCCACCACTAATTAAGCTAACTTTGTTATGATCAATCGTTTTCTTTTTAATAATTTTATACTTCTTTAAAAATTCTAGCTCTGGATGTGCTAGGACTAATCCGTTACACATTTCCATCACCATATTCTCGGGTTGGTTCATAAATTTTTTCATTATGTATTGCTCCTCGTCTAATCTCTTCTTTGATGTAGCACAGTAAATTATAATACATACTTTAAAAGCTATCCAATGTTTCGATATGGTATATATTTTGAAAATTTAAATATTAATAATATAATAGATTAAAAGAAAGGGGCATTGTTTAAGAATAAAATAAAATATCTTTTAAATAGGGAGGATAACATGAGTAGTACATTAATCCAAGCGGATGATACGCTTACACTATGGGGAATCATCGTTATCGTTGCGTCATTAAGTATCTTTTTAGAGCAGAGGTTTAGCTGGGCAGCCAAAATAACTGGAGCCATTATCGCATTATTGATTGCTATACTACTCTCTAATACAGGAATCATACCAACGGAATCAGCTGTTTATGATTCGGTATGGACAATAATTGTTCCGCTTGCTATACCATTGCTCCTTTTTCATGTAAATATTAAGAAGCTATTTAAAGAAAGTGGCAGGCTCTTAATGATTTTCTTGATAAGCTCCATTGGGACTGTTGCTGGAACGATTATTGCATTTTTTATATTAAAGGAACATATACAACTGCTTGATAAGCTAGCTGGAATGTTTAGTGCTAGTTATATTGGAGGAGGAGTTAACTTTGCAGCTATGTCTGCTAAGTTTGAAACGCCTGGTGAGCTTGTATCTTCGGCAGTAGTTGCTGATAATTTGAACATGGCACTTTTATTTGTCATCTTAATGATTATTCCTACCATGCAATTTTTCCGTAAAAAGTATAAGACACCTCATATTGATGAGTTAGAATCCCAAGGAAACAATGACAAGGGTAATCAGGCGAAGACTTACTGGAAACCAAAGGAAATTTCACTAAAGGATATAGCTTTGTCTGTAGGGATAGCTTTTGCATTAGTGATTTTAGCTAAAAAGGTATCTATATGGTTTGATTCGCTTATCCCTTCAGGAGAAAACGTCAATTTCCTATTAAACCTACTAAACGGCTTAATAGGAGATCAGTATTTATTGTTAACAACATTTACTTTCCTTGCACTATTATTATTTCCAAAGTTCTTTGATTCTTTAAGAGGAAGTCAAGAAATTGGAACGTATCTCATTCATATTTTCTTTGTTGTAATAGGCATCCCAGCGTCCATACCATTAATTATTGATAATGCACCTTTGTTGTTAGTTTTTGCTTTTATCATTGTAGCTATCAATCTTACTATTTCCTTAGTAGGGGCGAAGGTATTCAAATTCGAATTAGAAGAAACACTACTAGCTGTAAATGCCAATATTGGTGGACCAACTACAGCTGCAGCTCTAGCAATAGCAAAAGGTTGGAGTAATTTAGTAGGCCCAATCTTAATAGTTGGGACATTAGGGTATATTATTGGGAACTATGTAGGTACTTTCTTAGGATTGTGGCTAGGTGGTTTTATGTAAGATATTGAGATTTTAGTATGCGAGAAAGTGAGATAATCATAAAGATTATTGTGGTAATACCTTCCTGATAATCACTGGATTTTTAAAAATATTACTATTAACTTCCAATGGAAAGAAGTGAGTTTACTATTAACTCCTTCTTTCTTTTTTTGTGGAGATAAATATGTCCTAGATCTAATTCTAAAAAATAGAAAAAAGTCTTTT
>NZ_JBAEAP010000114.1:0-2130 GCF_056205495.1 Psychrobacillus sp.
TTTCTACGTTATCTAGTGCATAGCATACGAAGAGTGGTTCCAACGTTCGGGAGTAGTCTACTAGAAGACAATATTCATTTCATATACCCAAAGGAAACGGAGCTGACTAGGTGGTATTCTCTATTTTGTAATGAACTAGCCCTAATTAATGCACCTTTTACGATTGTCTTAGATGATTATCATTTAGTTGACCATGTATTCCATATAAATTATGTAATCGAAAAAATAATAGAATTCCTTCCTCCTACTATTAATCTCGTTATAGCTTCTCGGATTCGACCGAAGTGGACTGTGTTACTCAAGCTTAAGTTAAATGGTCAACTAGTTGAGCTAAAAGAACAGGATTTTATGTTTAGCGAGGAAGAAATTCAAGTGTTCTTTGAAGATTATCATGAAAAGTCGATTACTAACGTTGAAGCGGAAAATGTATTAAAGCTAACGGAGGGATGGGCGATTGCCATCCAATTGATTGCTGTTCAATTAGTAGAGTCTCAGAAAACGATAGCTGATCTTACTAATTTTGCGCTTAATGATTTGTTTTCCTATCTTTCTGAAGAAGTATTTTCTAATATGTCACCAAAAGATCAGCTTTCTTTATTGAATTTCAGTATATTTCCTGTTTTTTCTGCTGAAGAAATAGATGAATTCTTTGGAAAGGAAGAATTTGCTCAGTTTGAGATGTTAACCTCTAGTCATTCTTTTATCCAAAAGTTAAGTGATTCCAATACGTATAGGTTTCACGCTTTGTTTCAACAATTTCTAGAAGATAAGTGGCTCCAAACGAATTCTATCGGTTTTTATGAAACACATAAAGAAGTAGCTAATTTTTTTAAAGAGAAAAATAACATCGTCCAAGCTATATATCACGCCGTAAAATCTAAAAACGAGCAATTTTTAGCTGAGATGATTATTCCGAACGCCAACTCAATGATTTTGGCTGGTCAATTCGATTGGCTGCTGGAGTTGATGAAGGACCATTTATCTCCTTCTACTAGAGAACATTTTTATGAACTCTATTATTTTGAGGGGGAATGTCATCGATATCGAGCGTTTTATGAAAAAGCGAGGAAATCATATGAAAAGTGCTTAGCAATGGCTCAGGCAAATCAGAATATTCTTTTCATGAGCAGAGCTAATGCAGGGATTGCCCATATTTATCTAGATACGATTCAACCAGCATTAGCAAAATCATTTTTAGAGGAAGCTATTAAATGGGCAAATGATAGTAAAGAAATATCAAATGACGAGCAGAATTCTCTAAAAAGACTCCATGCGGAGAATCTAGTTAATTTAGGCAGGTCGAAAGATGCCAGCGAGTGGGTTACAAGGGAAAAATTAGACCCATTTATTTTAAGAAAGGGTAACTTGGATGCCCGAATTTATCTAAGAACTGGAATGTTAAATGATGCTGTGCGAGTTTTAGAGCTGAGACTAGAGGATGAACTAGCAATACCGGATTCTCATCGTGAAACTGCCTTACTGCTCTCCTTCATTTACTCATTGACAGGGGACACCGAAAAAGCGAAAAAAGCAGCAAACAAAGGAATTGAAACTGGCATTAAGGAAAAATCGGGCTTTGTTGAAGCGGTGGGATGGATTAGAAAAGGTCATGCGGAAATATTACATAATCCATTTGACCTTCATACTCCTGAAGCACTTTATTTAAAAGCTGTTCAGCGTATGGAAGATTTGAATGTTTCGAGAGCTAAAGCAGAGCCTTACTTGGGACTTTCCATTTTAAAGTCCAGGCAAGGAAAATTTCAGGAAGCGATTAGTTATGGGGAAATGGGATTACGTGAAACAATCAGAAGTAATGATTATTGGTTATCTGCATATATAATGCTTGGACTGTCCATTGTTTATTATGAAAATGAAGATTTAGATAAGGCAGAAGCAAGGTGTCAGGAGGCAGCAGCATTATTTTATGAAAATGGAGATATATATGGAGAAATGACCAGTAATTATTGGCTTTCTCGTATTTATGCTGACCTTCACATGAGAGATTTATTTGTAAGTTCCATGGTTACATTTGCAAAAATATGTGTTGAAAATAACTTTCTTTTCTTTTTACTGAAAGAAACAGTATTTGGTCCAGTCGACTTACAGATAAATTTTCCCCTTATAAAAAAA
>NZ_JBAEAP010000115.1:0-6999 GCF_056205495.1 Psychrobacillus sp.
AAGAAAAACAAACTGGAACTAAAAAAGAAGAAGTACAAGATATTGAAATTGTGTTAGGAGTAGAAGCATATATTTCAGATGAGTATATTGCGGATGGATATCAAAAGATCCAAATGTATAAGCGAGTCAAGGCAATGGAAACAGAAGAAGAGTATTTGGACATTGTAGAAGAATTACAGGACCGTTTTGGAGATATGCCTCTAGAAACGGAAGTACTTCTTAGAATAGCTCGTATGAAGGTCTGGGGTAAAATTGCTGGAATAGAATCTATTAAAGAAGCCAATAAGATAACATCCATTAGGCTTAGTGAGTCTGGAACACAATCTATTGATGGTGCATTACTGTTAGAGGAAACGATGAAGTTTGGTCGTGCTGTAGGCTTTAATGTAGATAAGGGCAACTTAGTTGTCACCATAGATGAGCGTAAAATAGGAAAGTTAAATACTTTTGATGTATTAGAAGAAATAATGAGTTTATTACCTAAAGCAAAAAAGAAATTAGAAGTAAATTAACGTATTGCATATTATTGGGTAATGTGAGGCATACTATGGCAGAAATGAACTTTAATTTCCATTCTGTCGAAAGAGAGGCACACATTACATGAAAGCAACAGGCATAGTACGTAGAATTGATGATCTAGGTAGAGTTGTAATTCCAAAAGAAATACGTAGAACCCTTCGTATACGAGAAGGTGATCCTTTAGAAATCTTTACAGACCGAGAAGGAGAAATTATCCTAAAAAAATATTCTCCAATTAGTGAGCTTGGAGACTTTGCAAAAGAGTATGCTGAAACGCTTTATGAAACGTTAGGTACGCCAGTACTTATTAGTGATCGCGATGAAATGATTGCTGCAGCAGGGTTATCTAAGAAGGATTATTTAAAACGTCGTTTAAGTTCCGACGTTGAGGATGTAGTGAATAATAGAACAATGGTAGTGGAAAAGCATGAAAACTCAGTAGAATGGGTACCGGGAGTCGTTGAAACAGTTAAATCTTACTGTATCGCTCCAATCATTGCTTCTGGTGATCCGATAGGCGCTATATTCCTATTCTCTAAAGTGCATTTTATCGGAGAAGCAGAAATGAAAGCTATTGAAACAGCAGCTAATTTCTTAGCAAAACAAATGGAGAGCTAAATGAACCTTCCTCTTGTACAAGAGGAAGGATTCTTTATATTCATGTATAATAGTGCTATTGCTGGATGGAAGAAGGATTTTAAAAATGAGTAATGATTGGAATATGAAATCGTATATGAAGGGCGCTGCCATGCTAACGGTGGCAGCGATTATCGTGAAACTACTTAGTGCAGTTTATCGCGTACCCTTTCAAAACCTAGTCGGCGATGAAGGCTTTTACATTTACCAGCAGGTTTATCCTTTTATTGCGATTATTACAACTTGGACTTCTTTTGGCTTTGCTATAGCACTTTCCAAAATTTTGTCTGATTATAAAGCGAATGGGAAAACCTTTGCAATCCCTAAAATAAGAAAAATTGCTTTTTATTATATCGGAATTATCTCTATTATATTTTTTGTTTTCTTATTTTTTGGTGCAAATTTATTAGGCAGTTTTATGGGGGATGTCCAACTAGCTCAGCTTTTAAGAGCAGGATCCTATGTCATTCTGCTTATGCCGCTCCTTGCAGTCCTAAAAGGAGAATTTCAAGCAGAGGGACGAATGGGCACGGTTGCTTATGCTCAGGTACTAGAGCAGGCCATTCGTGTTTCGGTTATTTTACTCGGGACCTGGGTAGTTCTCTTAAATAGCTTGGATTTATATAAAGCGGGTAGTATGGCGATGTATGGAGCAGTTGCTGGAGAATTGGGAGGAGTAGTTTTCTTAGGAATAGTCTATTGGAGGATTACAAAGAAAACAGGTAAAGAAGAAAGCGTAGGATCGGTGCCTGTATGGCCCATCGTAAAGCAACTGACGATGCTAAGTATAAGTGCAAGTATAAGTGCATTGCTATTTTTACTTCTTCAACTGGTAGACTCCTTCACAGTATTTCAGTTACTAGTAGATAATGGAATGGGTAGACAAGAGGCGATGGAGAAAAAGGGCGTATATGATCGAGGTCAACCACTCGTACAGCTTGGGATTGTCATCGCCTCTACCCTTTCTCTTTCTATCGTGCCTCTTGTTGCACATCGTTTAAATAAAGACAAAGGAAGAACGGCCCAACCATTTATGCAGTTGACGTTTAGAATAGCCTTTACGTTTGGAATTGCTGCCGCATTAGGACTTATTGCAGTACTTCCTTATTTAAACGAAATGCTGTTTAAAACGCGTGCAGAATCTATTACTCTCATGGTATTTTCTTTGCAGATAATTTGGATGTCTTTAATATTAACATTCATGGCCATGCTTCAAGGTGGGGGGAAGGTGAGAGTTCCAACCCTAATCCTATTACTATGTGTGTGCTGTAAATGGATATTAAACGGTATACTAATACCTAGTTATGGTGTAATCGGTGCTGCCTGGTCGGGGAATATTAGTTTAGCGATTGCATGTATGTTGATGTTGCTTTACTTTAAAAAACAGTGGAAAATACGCTTCGCTCCCAACAGTTTTTATAAGGGAGTTGCTCAGGCATCATTAGTTATGTTCGTAATCGTTATTGCTTATACTAGGCTTATAGACCGTTTTCCAGTTGAAATTTTATCTAGCAGAGTGGAGGCAGTAGTCATTTCACTTAGTTCGGTAATGCTTGGTGCAATAGTTTTTATCTTTCTATTGACGAAAAGGCGTGTAATTGCAGAAAAAGAATGGTTCTTACTTCCCTTAGGAAGAAGAATGGCCAAGCTCCAGCTTTGGCTAAATAAAGAAAAGTAAGGTTGTGAGAAGATGCATGAGATTACAATAATCGGACTTGGGGCCGGTGATTTAAATCAGCTTCCACTAGGGATTTATAAAAAGTTAAAAAATGCAACCCATTTATATGTTCGTACAGAACAGCATCCAGTCCTTCAAGAGCTCCAAACAGAGGGAGTAACTTGGACTAGCTTCGATGCTATTTATGAAAAGAATGATCAATTTGAGAATGTGTACAAAGAGATAGTGGAGAATCTTCTGGAGCTGTCAGCTGTAAATCCAATAATCTATGCTGTTCCTGGCCACCCTTTAGTAGCGGAGCAAACCGTTCAACTATTGGTTCAGGCTGAAAAACAAGGCAAGGCAACGATTACTATAGAGGGCGGGCAGAGCTTTCTAGACCCTATATTTGGAGCTCTTCGCATAGATCCTATAGAAGGGTTTCAATTGTTAGACGGAACTAGCTTTAAGCGAGATGATATACAGATGAATTCTCACGTTTTAATAGGGCAGGTTTATGATTCCTTTAGTGCTTCAGACGTTAAGCTAACACTAATGGAAAAGTATCCGGACGATTTTGAGGTCACAATAGTGACAGCGGCAGGTTCCTCGGAAGAAGTTTTAAAAAAGGTGCCTTTATTTGAACTGGATCGGGAAATGGAATTAAATAATTTAACGACCTTATACGTTCCACCTATTCATGAAAAAGAAAGTCGTGTAAAGGAATGGCAAACTCTTCGAGAGGTGGTAGCCCAGCTGCGGGGTCCTAATGGGTGCCCTTGGGATAAGGAACAAACTCATACAACCTTGAAAAAATATGCAGTAGAAGAGGTTTATGAGCTACTTCAAGCAATAGACGAGGAAGATGACGATCGTATTGTAGAAGAGCTGGGAGATGTACTGTTACAGGTTTTCTTACATGCTCAAATTGGAGAAGACAATGGATACTTCAGTTTAGAGGATGTATTAGCTTCAATAACTGAAAAAATGATTCGAAGACATCCGCATGTTTTTGGAGATGTAGAAGCAAATAGTACAGAACAAGTATTAAGTAATTGGCAGGAGATTAAAGAAAAAGAAGGTAAGAAAACCTCAAAATCTTTATTAGAGGATGAATTACGAACAGAATCGTCTCTATTGACCTCCTTTAATTATCAAAAAAGAGCTGCCAAAGTTGGCTTTGATTGGCCAGAGGTTTCTGGAGCTTGGGAGAAGTTTGAGGAAGAGCTGCAGGAGTGGAAGGCTGAGCTCTTGTCTAACGATAAAGAAGCGCAAACAGATGAGCTGGGAGATTTATTATTTACCGTGGTGAATTTAGCCCGTTTTTATGGACTATCCCCAGAGCTTGCCATGATGCAAGCAAATCAAAAATTCAAAAGAAGATTTGAATATATAGAACGATGTGTTCAACAAAACAGAGGAAGCTTTGAAGATTATAACTTAGAGGAGCTTGACCAGTTTTGGAAGGATGCCAAAAAATTAGAGAGGCAGTGAGGATATGAGATTAGATAAATTTCTAAAAGTTTCAAGACTTATTAAAAGAAGAACATTAGCTAAAGAGGTAGCGGATCAAGGACGTATTACCATTAATAATAAGGTGGCAAAGGCTAGCTCTGACGTTAAAGTTGGTGACGAGCTATCTATTCGTTTCGGGCAAAAGGTTGTAACTGCATCCGTGGACGGGATTAAAGACTCTGCTAAAAAAGAAGAGGCTGCATCCATGTTCACCATTATTAAAGAAGAGAGATTAGAGAAGGTAGACCCTCAGTTCATTGACGATGAAGACTAGGAGAAAGATTATCTTGGTTTTCAAAGATTACGTTTAAATTGGAAGATGATAGTCTTCCTTTCCGGCTAAATCTATTAAGAATAAATTCTTTTAAAAAAAAGCATGAGATTGTGTCATGCTTTTTTTATATGGAGCATACAATAGATTAGGACAAGGAGAGGAGAGAGTATATGCAATATCAAGCAGAGAATCAAACTATCACAATTCCGTCGGGGGATCACTTAATTTCACTAAGAAATCGTAAAAGAATGGACTTAACATCTGTAAAAGCAATCGAACGCTTTGATCAGCAGGAATTTTATGTACGTACATCTCAAGGAACCCTTCATATCAAAGGAGAGGACTTGAAGATTGTCCATCTAGATGTTGATAAAGGACTTCTAACTTTGGAGGGCATTGTACGATCTATGGAGTACGATGAGGAACAAAGTTCAGACGGTGCTAGAGGATTACTTCATAAATTATTCGGATGACACTTTCTCTACAGTTTTATAGTTTAATGCTAATGATCGGCAGCGGTATTTTAGTTGGTGCTGTAATAGAAGGAACGCGTTTTATAACGGAGCATACTCCCAAGCGTTCCTTTGTTTTTAAATATCAGGTAGTGTTAGAAATAGTTATTTGGATTTTAATGGGACTAGCGACCTTTTACATTCTTTTTAATGTACGAGACGGGATTTGGAGAATTTATGATCCACTTGCACAAGTGTTAGGAATTCTCCTTTACCAGTTATTTTTTCAGCCCGTCTTTCGGTTAGCTGGAAGAATCTTTTTGCGTTTGGTAGTAAAGCCGATTTGGTTCATAATTCGGACCATTTTTAGGATTCTTGGAAAAATTATATCTTTTATCATATTTATTATCAGTTTAATAATAAAACCATTCCGTACTCCATACAAAAAATTAAAGCTATTGGCACTACAGAAATTGCCAAAAATAAGTTATAATAAAAGATACCAAAAATATAAGAAAAAATATAAGAAAAGATAGGAGAGAACGATGTGAGGCAGAGACAAATACAAAAAGAACCATACGAAAAACAAGTGGCATCTATAAATACAGATTATTTACGCTCTGTTCAACGTCGCGAATCTCGTATAAAATCTAAAAAAGTTCGGTTATTTAGACGGTTAGCAGCATTCTTTATCGTTTCAATAGCAGTAACTGGATTTTTAATAATGACCCTTGTGAACAGCCATCAAACATTAGCAGAGAAAAAGGAACAGCAGGTCCAGGTTGAAGAAGAACTAGCAAAAGTTCAGGAAGACCAAGAAATGCTCAAAATCCAAATCTCCAAGTTAAATGATGATGATTACATCGGAAAGCTATTAAGAAAAGAGTTTTTCCTTTCAGAGGAAGGCGAAATTATCTTCTCTCTTCCGGAGGGAAATGATAAGTAAATTAAAAAAAACCAATTTGAAGAGAGTGGTCTTGTTGACACTCTTTTTTTGTTAGCTATAATAAAAGATAGGATATGTATAAAAAAACTATACAAATTCATTTTTTAAGGACCGCTTAAATTTTAAGGAGGAGCATTTTTTTTATGTCAATTGAAGTAGGCAGCAAGGTACAAGGTAAAGTAACAGGAATCACTAACTTCGGAGCATTTGTCGAGCTTCCAGGAGGCTCAACTGGTCTAGTTCACATTAGTGAAGTTGCAGATAACTATGTGAAGGATATTAATGATCATTTAAAAGTGGGCGACATGGTAGAAGTTAAAGTGATGAATGTTGAAGCGGATGGCAAAATCGGCTTATCTATTCGTAAAGCAAAGCCACAAGCAGAAAGACCAGAGAGACCAGAACGTCCTCAGCGTCCACGCAGTAATAACCGCCCGAACGATCGTGATCGTCCGAGCAAAGAGAATTTTGAGCAAAAAATGGCGAGATTCTTAAAGGATAGTGAAGATCGTTTGACTACGTTAAAACGCGCAACTGAATCTAAACGCGGTGGTAGAGGCGCAAAACGAGGATAACATGCTGTCTGTTTTATCGGTAGAAAAAATGTTTAATAGATGTAGAAAGGTGCTAGCTTAGCTAGTGCCTTTTTTATTGGCTATGTTAAAGGGTAGGGTTGATTTATGATGCAAAGAAATCTTAGATCAGAGAGTAGAATTGATTTCCGCCCCAGCCGGACGCTTTCCTCGGGGTGAGCAATAAGCCATCACCCATCGCTTACGCGCGTGGTTGTGATGTCTTATCTGTCTCACTCATCCCGTAGGAGTCGCCGTCTGGCGCTCCAATCAATAAATGGGAACAGCTTTAGCATCGGTAAAGCGCTAATCAATTTACTCGCATAAACAAAGCTAAAAACTGTCACCAACCCTAATTTCATCATCTATTTATGTTCTTAATAGCCATTTGAAAGTTCCTTTGTTTATGTTTACAGTCACTAAAAAAA
>NZ_JBAEAP010000116.1:0-5151 GCF_056205495.1 Psychrobacillus sp.
AGAGTCAGCTTAACTCAAACTTCTTAGACCTGTTAGGTGACCGCCTAGAGGAACGGATTGTTTATTATGAAGGGTTCCCTATCAATCCATTCCGTCGTCGAGAAAAAATAATTGCTGGAAAATCGTTCTTAGAGAAAGAGTCCGATACGGCATCTAGAATCCGTAATGTATTCGCTTCAGTCTATAAACAATTTGGCGACCAGCAGCAAAGTGCGATTTATCGTGCAGCTAAAAAATGTATTGAAATGTATGGGGAAAAAGCAAATATGCAATTAATGCTAGAAGTACTGCAGGATTTACCAGACACCACCACGGCGGTCGCTGCCTCTATCGTTAGTAAGCTAAGTGTATTTGTAGATATTGATCCATTTGACTATAATAACGAATTCACATGGGATGATTATTTCACAGCAGACGGTAAAGTGTTTGTCATTCAATTTGAGGGATTCGATCAAGATGATATTAAGAAGCTTATGACCGAATTTATACTATGGGATTTGTTCTCCTATGCTCAAGGTGGTAATGTCAGTAAGCCTTTACCAATCATTTTAGATGAGGCGCAGAATCTAGATTTCGGAAGTAACTCTCCCTCAGAAAAAATATTGCGTGAGGGACGTAAATTCGGCTTATCTGCCTGGTTTGCTACTCAAACGTTCAGCAACTTTTCGATAGCAGAGCGAACAGTTTTAGAAAATGCAGCCACTTCTATTTTCTTTAAACCAGCAGAAAGTGAGCTAAGCCTGGTAGGTAAGAAAATGAATATTCATAACCTAGATGAATTACGTTTCTTACAAAAGGGTGAATGTATTATTCAAGGTCAATTCATGGAGAATGGTCATTTAAGTGAACCGAAATCTGTTAAGGTTAAAGTTCCTGAGATAAAATGAATTGATGTGACGATAATATAGTTTAATGAAGGTGAGGAGGAGCAATTGATGCTCCTCCTTTTTTTAAAGATTTCTTTATACTAGTAACTATTTAGTTCTTCTTCTGCCATTTGTTATATTAATCTTTTTACAACACTGTTAGACAAATAGTGTTGTTTTTTTATTTATATCTAAAAAACTAAAGGTTTATTTTTCAAACATAATTTGTAAATAAAATATTAAATTGTACTATATTATTGTTTGCTGTAAAATATAGGATATTAATGTTACTATAATCAGATTTCATTTGAACTATTTCAAGTCTACACAAGTCTCTTTCGTGAGAAGGTGGAAAACGAAATGAAAATAAAACATATGCCTAAACAAGATGCTTTCGAAATATCTATTAGTTTCCAGGGATTTATTAATCAATTAGAAGATTTACATAAGAGTAATATATTTTTCTCTACATATAAACAGGGTTCGACGGTGGATGGGTTTATACCTTTAATGGATTCGATGTATGTTCGAATTAATATTATTCATAAACTGGGAGCAATTGTGAAAATTGAAGATGTTATTAGTAAAAAGGGGTTTATTAAAATGAAAGTAGATGCCCCCAAACAGCTGATAGTAATAACAATATTTAGAGAAGCTTTTAATGGGTTATCAGCTGGATATTTTGAGAGTAGGGCTCACATTAGGTCTCCCTTACTAAATGATTTTTATATAGATATATCCTTATCCACCAGCCAAGAACTAATAATGGAAAGATGGAATAAAAAATCCTCTCCGAATCAGAATGCACTAAAAAAGGATCTTATAGAATGTGATAATAATAGATTCAGTTGGAGTCAAAACACTGATGGTGGACGTAAGAGGAATGAGCTTTTAACTGGGAATGGAAATAATATTAGACATGGTCTCAAAATGAATGGTAAAAAAAGAAAGTAGATTTAATACAGTAGATATCATTATATTCTAAGGGGGATAGGTCATGAGTAAATTATCGACATTGACAATTCAAGAACGCTTAATTGAATTGGGAGAAGGTATGGGATTACGTGCGGAGAAAGAGTACTCTTTTCCAAGAGCTGTTGGGTACAATCCTCGCTATGATGTTATCTGGTTTATAGATGTAGAGAGCCTTCATATTGCTAACTTAAAGGGTGTAGAACTAATAGATAAAAAATGGCTGCCTTTTGCATCCTTTGAAGTGGAAGGTTCAACTACTTCATCTAAAAATCAGGTTGGAAATGTGGGGAATTTATTTATATCGCCATGTCAGTATCATTTTATGATTGTCGCTAATCGGGAAGCAGGAAAAGAAAATGATACATATCGACGAGGAGTTAAAATTGTAAGAACAATGCAAGAGTTGATGGGAAATAAAAATATTATCTTTTTAGACGCTTCCATGCTACCAGAGCAAATTCCAAATCAGACAACTCTTTTAACTAAACCTGAACCTAAAATACGGGTCAAAGGTTCCGGAGGAGAAACCATTTCTTTACCTATTGCAGAAAAAGTAATAAAAATACTCGCCGAAACTAACCTTACTGTTCATCTTGATTATGCATCGGACTATTTTAAAATCCATTTTCAGAATAAGAAGCTAAACTTAATTTCAAACGACTTTACTTATGATCCACTATCATTTGAACGTAAAAAAATTAAAGGGGTATCACACTATTATTACTGTCCAAAGGTGGATATTTCAGCTGGCTTCTTTGTTTCAGGTGGATTTTTAGATTTCTTGAAGCATATTGGAGAAAATTTACGTGAGGATAAACAATTATATCCGTTGCTTCAGTACGTAAATGACGAAAAAAGAGTACAAGATATATATTATCCATTACTTGGTATAGAAATAGAGACAGGTGATTCTAAACATGCGATTGGAGGCCTGGTCAATGCGGGACGCTTACATCAAATTGGCTGGCTTGTTGGAACTGATTCAATGGTAAATAGTGTTGAGACATATCAATATTACTTAGGTTTACGAAACACACATTACATTTCTATTAACCAACTAGACGAGGTGTTAACATGAAGGTTTTATTAGTTCAACCATATGGAGATAATCATGAATACGATTACGAGATTATTTCTATTGAAATCAAAGAACTATTAAAGAAATCTAAGCAACCTGTGGATTTAGTTGTTTTTCCAGAGGGATATGAATATGCAGAAAATGTTAAGGAATGCTGGGATAAAGTCATAGATGTAGCTAATGATTTAAATACACCAGTTTTAATGGGATTTTCAACATCAATTGGTACAGAAGAAGCCTATTACTTTAATCCTCATGTAGATCCAAATAATTCTAAGGGAGAGACAGTTAACTCTCTATATATAAAACATTCAACCTCGCCCCGTGTGTTTTTTGACGATTCCTATGATGATGAATCTATCAGTCTCGTATATAGTCCGTTCATTTTAAAAGGAAAGAAAATTCAAATTTGCATTTGCCATGACATGTTTTACCCTCTGTTAATGGAACGTCTAGAACTCGAAGGCATGGATATGCTAATTAATCTAACTGGTGGTAACGTTAAAATGTCAAAATGGGGAAGTATCTTAAAAGGTAGGTCATTAGAAATTCAAGGCCCCGTATTGTGCACGATGGGGAATAGAACTTCGATGGGGCAGAAATCAGACCGTATTACTTATAACAACGGAAACCTGTTAAAGCCAACTCATACTATGAGAGATGGTACTAAGCAAAATGCATATTCAATTTTCGATTTGGATCAAAAACAGACAAGCCCTCAGGCGGAACCATTTTATAGTGATAAGCAATATAAGCACTTTACAGTAGGATATCATGATGAAGATGTCGTTATTTCCGAAGAAGGATTCTTAATTTCTAATGTACCTGAAATAGACATATTGGAATCTTCTATTCGATTGAAAAAGAGTAAAAATATTATCCATGTACATGCTTGTACTGAAGAGAATCTTTATGATCGGAAATATGTTTTCCTTCAACCACGTTTTGAAAAGGATCACGAGGTTTTTATATATCACTGTAAAAATAATATTGATTATAATACTGCAGTAGCTTTTGCAAAGCTGAGAGTTATTGAAAATCGAATAGCAGTTGTAATAAGTACTCCAGACTATACTATAGGTGCTAAAACTAATCGTTATAAGGATGTTCAGTTATTCCGAGGGGAATCAATCGGTTTTGATTTAGAGCATATGTATGGCTTTGATAGTGTTTATGAAAAGTCAATTAAATCAGCAAACGGCATAAATCTAATATTCAAAGAAAAGTATGAAAGTCTAATCGATCTTTAAAAGGATGCGGGTGAGATAATTTGCGTGGAGAGAAATATTTACAGCTGCAACAATTCTTGAAATCCAATGGGTCGGAAAATATTATTCTTTCTTTTGAAAATATAGAAATGATACTAGGCTTTAAACTCCCGGGTTCAGCATATAAATACTCTGCTTGGTGGAGTAATCATATTGGTTCACACACACAGGCTCATTCATGGAAGGATGCAGGATATAAGACCGAATCGGTTCAATTAGGGAAACAGGTGGTTTTTATAAAAGAGTGAAGTTAAGTTGATTATGTTTTATAGTTAATCCTATAAAGAAGAGACTATGAAATGATGCTGATTAGTTAATAAAGAAATTCAAGTCAGGAGACTTAAAATGGAAAAATCATCTTATTTTTATCAATTTCTTGAACCCATTTCAAAAGAACTTGCATTAGTTGCACGCGAACTTGAACATAGTATTTTCACAAGCCCTCGAACAATGCTCACGCATGCAAGAATATTTGTAGAGAATATCCTGCAACAAGTGATTAGAGAGGAAAAACTGCCTGATGAGCAATGGACGAATTTGAAGGATAGAATTGACTTGTTGAATCAAAATGGTTATTTGACGACAGAAATTAGAGATGCTTTACATTTTGTTCGTCAGACTGGAAACCAAGCTGCTCACGATACTAGAATGTTTCGTTATTCAGAAGCATTACTGTCATGGGAGTCCGTCTATCAAATAGTCAAGTGGTATGTGGAGGTTTATGGTCCAGTTGACTTTAATGTTCCTCCATACCACGATCCTACTCTAAAAGCGCAACAATCATATGAAATAACAGAAATTGAAGAGCGTCTAAAGTCTTTGGAAAACCTACTTATATCATCTATGGAAAAGCCTAAGGTAGATTCAGTAATAACACCGGAAGCAGAGGTAGCAGCAACTACATTAGAATTTGAGCAGCCAGGCTTTACAACAATTCGTACAATTACATATAAGGATCAAAAGC
>NZ_JBAEAP010000117.1:0-5384 GCF_056205495.1 Psychrobacillus sp.
TATGGTTTACATAACTTTCATATTAGTGGTAGCACCAGGAACAGCATTAAAAGAAATACAATATGGGCTACAATATTAAGCGGCATACTTTTTTTCTTTTCGTAAAGCCATCCAAAAATGATTCCTACAATAATAGCAAAAAAAACACCAATGTAGAAACCACTCACTATAAAGGATGCTCCATATAAAATGGAACTAATTAGTATAGCGAGAGCAGGAGAGAACCAGTTTTTCACTGCATTTTGGATGAAACCACGCCAGAAAAATTCTTCTCCAGGAATAATGATGAAGAACAATAAAATGTAATGCCATAAAGCAGAAGGTGCAAATACACCAAAGAAACGAGAAACTTCTTTCGTAGCTTTAGACGGTAATAGCTCCAGTAGCTGAATACCTAAAAAGCACAAGAAGTAAGTTCCTATACCATATACTATACCCCAAAATAAATAGTTAAACGTTTTCAGCTGGTCTTCTAATTTTGAAAAATAAAAAGCAGAAGCCGTTAAAAAAAGTGTTGTAAACGAATAGAAATACCAAAATACGTCTTTATTATTAAACGTAACCCAAGTAAAAACAAAAGCTAATACTAGTGATATTACTAGTCCTATAAAAAGTTTTCGATTATTCATATATGCACATCCTTACCATAGTCACAAAAAAAGAGAAGTATAGAGTTTATGACGGTCTAGGAAAAAGAATTGCCTGTTACTTAGAAATAAAACCGTTCATCTCATGGAGAGGAACGGCATGACGTTTAATCTTCATTGCTATATAATATCTTATAACGCTTATGGTTGATTACCGTTTTTTCTTCTAGTTCAAGCTCGTTAAAGTTTTCCATATAAGTTAAATCAACTATGACAGAATTCTCATTAACTTTTTCTACTATACCTTGAAGACCATCTTTAAACTCAATAATGTTACCGACTTCAGCGATTTTCATAGATTGTCCCATCCCCTTAAGAACATAATATAATACAGTTTGCCCTAAAAAAAGATGTACGTAAAGTATTTTTATCAAAAGTTTTAAAACTATACATTTTGACTGATATTAAAATACTACTTTTCAATAATACATGAGGAATTCAGTTTAGGAGGCATTCTATAATTGTTATGTTTTTCAGAGGAATCGTAAATATAAAAGGCTATGTTAAAGAGTATGGTTGATTTACTGTAAAGAAATCTATTAATCAGAAAGTAGAATTGATTTCCGCCCCAGCCGGACGCTTTCCGCGGGGTGAGCGATAAGCCATCACCCATCGCTAGCGCGCGTGGTTGTGATGTCTGATCTGTCTCACTCATCCCGCTGGAGTCGCCGTCTGTCGCTCCAATCAATAAATGGGAACAGCTTTAATGCATCGATAAGTGCGAATAAATTTACTCGCATAAATAAAGCCGAAAAACGGTACCCAGTCCCATTTCATTATCTATTTATAATCTTAGTAGTCATTTGAATGTCCCTTTTATAATGTATACAGTCACTAAAAAAAAGAATGGTTAGTCAAAATCAACCAATAACTCTAACAAAGCTATATAAAACTAACCCATTTATTTGAAATATAAGGAGATATAAACATGCAATCGATAGATGAACAACTTAACGCGCTAAAAAGTGGGATGGTAGATCAAATTCACGTCACTAAGGAAGAGTTTTTAGCATTTAGAGAAGTACTTGTAAAAAGAGAAGATTTTAAACACTTTAGTGGTAATGCGATGCAAGGTGGAGATATAATATATACTTATCTAACGCATCCAAGAAGTTAATGTGCTGAAGTACATTACTTTACTTTAAATTGTCGGTATATTCTGATTAGTATAAGTGGTTTATGTATAGATAGTAGAGGGAAATATACAATTTTCAAAAGGAGAGTTTTCTAATGATGGAATCTATTCTAAAAAGGCTAGAATATACAAGAGAAAAGATGATTCAATCTGCGATAGAAAATGGTGTAACTAATAGGGAAACTATTCGATTAAGTGAAGAGCTAGATCATTTACTTAACGAGTTTCATTCCCAAGTTAAACAGCTAAGCACATCTAAACAAATCGACTAGTAAATTGGAGAAGATATAAATGGATTCAGCGTTAATCAAACTAAAAAAAGAATTGAACCAGTCCATTATAGGTAGAGAAAAAGAAATCGATTTTATGTTAATGGGTTTGTTAGTTCAAGGCCATGTGCTATTAGAAAGTGTACCGGGATCAGGAAAAACAATGATGGCTAAATCTTTTGCAGAAGCCATTCAAGGAGAGTTTAAACGAATACAATTTACTCCCGATGTTCTTCCTTCAGATGTAACAGGAATTAGTTACTTTCACCCTCAGAAACAGGAGTTTATTCTGCGGATAGGTCCAGTAATGAGTAACATTTTGCTTGCAGATGAAATTAATCGTGCCACTCCAAGAACTCAGTCCAGTCTTTTAGAGGCGATGGAAGAGAAACAAGTGTCAATTGATGGTGAAACTATTAAGCTACCTTATCCTTTTATGGTGATTGCTACACAAAACCCAATAGAATCACAGCAAGGTACCTTCCAGTTACCTGCTGCTCAGCTAGACCGCTTTCTTTTTAAGCTTAATATTGGTTATCCAACCATGAAGGAAGAGAATTACATTTTAAAACATTTTGGTCAAGCTCCTGGAAAAGTTAAAACAAAGCAAGTGGTGTCTCTTGAGAAAATTGAAGAATGGTCTAAGCAAGTAAACAACATTCAAGTTCATGAAGACATTTTTACTTACATCATACAAATTGTCCAAGGTACGAGAAAACATCCGTACATAGAACTAGGGTTAAGTAGTCGAGCTTCTTTAGCTATGCTACAGGCTTCTAAAGCCCACGCCTTTATTAATGGTAGGGAGTATGTGACACCTGATGACGTAAAGAACATCATAGATCCTGTTTGTTTGCATCGCCTTAGATTGTCCTCACAAGGAATGCTAATCCATGAAATATCTAGTATTGTGACAGAATTGATTAAAGAAATTGAAGTACCCGTAGAGGCTAGTACATAATGACGTGGAAACGTAACGATATAAACTATAAGTATATAAAAATATATAGGGATATATTGCTGATCAGTGCGGGATTTCTTTTTATCTTTAACCAGCATGTACTTTTCGTTATTATTATCTTTTTGTTATGTTTCGTGTTGATTCAACTGCTTTACTTTCAAAAAGTTGGTAGTGGACTTACTTTAATAAATGAGAAAAAAAGAGTTAGATTAATGAAAGGGACTACCTCACATTTTGAACTGACTTTTAAAAATAAAGGTATGCCTATTTGGAATGGCACCATTACAATAGCATTCCAGGATTCAGTTGCTCCAGTTAGAGCCAATAATATTTCATCTTCGGGATTTTTTGAGGTGAATGTTCCTTTTTCTATTGGATACAATAAAACAGTTACGATACAAGTACCCATAGTTGGTAGTAGAAGAGGTCTTTCAAGGTTTAGAGGTATAGATATTAATATCCCTCATCCATTAACGGATGGTTCCATTATTCTGAAATACCAACCATACATATTAATGGATGCGATAGTTTATCCAACTATCTATCCAATTAAAGAAGAATTTCTTCCTACTCGACTTAAGCCTGGAGAGCTGGAGTTAAATTCTTCTTTGTTTGTTGACCCATTCTTCCCTGTTGGTACTAGAGAATATGAACAAGGTGATCAGTTTAATCATATTCATTGGAAAGCAAGTGCAAGGACACAGCAGCTTCAAACCAAAATTTTTACAAAAGTTACTAATGTATCGGTATTATTTTTAGTTAATCTTGCAGATGGGTATAGGATGGTTCATGATTTTGAGGAGAAGATAGAGTGGCTAGCATCTAATGTGGAAGCTTGTTATAAGGCAAATGTTCCCTTTGGATTTGGCTTAAATATTCGAGCATCAGGAAAGAGACCATTTGTATTTGTTCCTTTAGGCACTGGTGATGTACATAGACTAAATGCTTTAGAGCTACTTTCTATTTTATCGGTTAGCAATATCACTATACCATTTGAAAACATTATTAAATATATTGATAGTCATGAGGAAATGCCGGTGTCTGTTCGAGTTTTTTCTCATAATATGGAGAAGTATTATTCCATATTAACCTCATGGGAGCAGAAGGCAATTGTAACATATCTAACTGAGCAAGAGGAGGGAGATTATGTTAAATAACTCCACTCAAACTTTCCCTGTACAAAAATTGTCCTATGAAAAGTACCTGAAGGATATGTGGATTGTTAGCTTGTTCTTTGTTCTATTGTTAAATGAGACTTTGGTAAGTTTGCCTATTCTATGGATTGGTATCCAAATTTTTATGGGGATAGTTGCCCAGTATACTTTTTCGAAGTTTGGACCTAGTTTAATCATCGCATTTATTATTCCTACGGTGTCATTACTTATCCTCTTTTTAGTTGGAGGTCCCTTTTGGCTATATTGTATTGGGGTTCTAATATCTGTGTGTTGCTTACATTATAGATACAATGTCATTCAGTTGGACGAGGACAGTGATAATCCTTTTGCCTTACTGTCTTTAATGGTATTTTTCTCTGTCCACTTGGTTTGTTTTATGCTTGTAATCGAAAATTATAAAGTCTCTTTATATGGTGTTTTTATAGGAGGAGTTATTTTCTTTGTAGGGTTAAGGTTATTTAGTGTTTGGAGAAAAAGTTACAGTCATACAAAAGAATCGTTAAACCAATTTGCACTATACTATTTAGTTGGTTTGTCAGTTATATTTCTTTTAACTTTCTTAACCTATTTAATTTTTACCCCAATGAGACAACTTTTAAATGTGATCCTCCAGGGGTTGTTTACTATTGTGATGTTGCCTTTGACACCTTTGTTCAATTTACTGGCAGAATATTTGAGTAATTTATTCAGCGAACCTGCAGAGGAACAAGAACATGATATTTTAGCAAATGACGGTATAATGGATGGTTTACTTGAAGATAAATCGGAAGCAATTGCTTCTTCATTTCCAATAGAGTGGATCCTATTTGGGGCGTTAGGTATAGTAATACTTTTAATCATTACTTATGTTATCAAAAAGAAAATAGAATTTCCTATGCAACAAGAAGGGAATAATTTTATTTATAAAAATGATAATTTGGCTATTGAGGAAGAAGAATTATTAAATCAACGTACCATTTATAAAGTTGAAGCTTCATTCCTGAGAGACCTGTACTTAGAATTTGAAAAAGAGGCAACATCATTAGGGTACAAGAGAGAAATGAGTGAAACTGTTAGGGAATGGTTTAAAAGAATGTCATGGGAGGTAAAAGGTGAATTCTTTTCTACATATGAAGAAGTAAGATATGGTGGTCACATGGTAGGAGAAGAACAGGCGGATATTTTTATAGAAGAACTGGATAAAATAAAAAAAATAAT
>NZ_JBAEAP010000118.1:0-8370 GCF_056205495.1 Psychrobacillus sp.
GAAGAAAAAAATCCTTTACTCTACCACCGCCGCTTTGTCGGGGCTATTCCTAAAGAGTTTTATAATTAAGTATTCGATGGTTAGGGAAGAAAAATACAAACGATATGTTAAAGGTAAAGTTGGTTTTATAATACACATAAAAAATGAGTTAGGATATTTTTTTCCTGACTCATTTTTTTATTAGGCTATGTTAAAGGTTAGGGTTGATTTATGATGCAAAGAAATCTTAGATCAGAGAGTAGAATTGATTTCCGCACCAGCCGGACGCTTTCCTCGGGGTGAGCGATAAGCCATCACCCATCGCTAGCGCGCGTGGTTGTGATGTCTTATCTGTCTCACTCATCCCGTAGGAGTCGCCGTCTGGCGCTCCAATCAATAAATGAACAGCTTTAGCATCGATAAAGCGCTAATAATTTAACTCGCATAAACAAAGCAGAAAAACTGTCACACCCCAGTTTCATAATATATTTATGATCTTAATAGCCATTTGAAAGTTCCTTTGTGTATGCTTACAGTCACTATAAAAAAGAATGGTTAGTCAAAATCAACCAATAACTATAACTAAGCTTTTTATTAATGTTTTTTACAAAAGCCCCCATTACTTTAAGTGCATCTTTTTTTATCAATTCTTCTATTCCACTCATTAAACGCCCCATCGAATTCTCACCATCGCATGATTGAAGGATTTCGAACGCTGTATTTTGCTATCTTTGTGGGATTCCTGATAAAACAGCACACAATGCCTCCCAGTGAAAAGCTAGTAGATTCTTTATTCCACATTACTTAAGAGTTTTACTTCCCTGTAACTTTTAGGATGCCCCTTTATTTTGGTGAATTAAAAGATAAAATTATTTATAGAAATACAATCTGACAGAACAGAGCATTTAAAGACAGGTATTTAAAGTGAAATAAATTTACTATTTAAATAAGGAGGAAATAGCATGTCAACTTGGTTAGAATCGTTACAAAAAGCAATTAACTATATCGAAGAAAACTTATTAGAAGAAATTTCGATAGAGGACATTGCAAATGAAGCAAGCTCTTCTGCATTCAATTTTCAACGAGCATTTGGATTATTAACAGAAACCTCAGTTGGTGAATATATCCGACGGAGAAGATTGACTTTGGCAGCAGACGAGTTAAAAAGAACAGACAGTAAGATTATCGATCTTGCATTTAAGTACGGCTATGATACTCCCGAGGCTTTTTCAAAAGCCTTTAGGCGTCAGCATGAGGTTTCACCAAGTGACGCTAGAAAAAATATTGGCAAGATCAAATCATATAACCGCCTCGTGATAGAGGTGAGATTGAAAGGGGCAGAACCAATGAAATATCAAATCGTAGAACGTGAAGGTTTCCAAGCAATAGGTATAAAAAAAGAATTTTTACTTGAGAATGAGGGAAATTTAATCGGAATTCCTAAAATGTGGGATGAATTAAATGGTGATGGCACTACCGACAAGCTAATACAAATTAATAATGGACATATTAAAGGAATGCTTGGTATTTGTGTAGAAAAATCTCATGAGAAAATTGACTATTGGGTTGCTACAGAATATGCAGGTGACGTTAAAGAAGGGTTTGAAGTAATCGAACTTCCAGCGTCTAAATGGGGTGTTTTTGAAGTACATGGTCCAATGCCTGATGCAATGACGAAAGTTTGGAAACAAATTTTCTCTGAATGGTTCCCTGCTAACGGATATCAACATGCAGGAACTCCAGAGTTTGAAAGGTATACAGAAGATGATCCATTCAGTCCAGATTGCTATTCAGAAATTTGGATTCCATTAAAATAATTTGAAATAGATGTCCCATTCGTCGACGCCAAAACGACTAGTGGGATTTTTGAATGGAGGCTAGATATACTTTCTTCTTCGGCCCAACAACTATACAGTTCAAAAAAATCATCTTAATTAATGTAACTACTCGTAATTTTACACAGTTCAATTAGTTTCTCTGTTGATTCGTACATGTTTTTTGGTTCATATATTCCGAAATTCTATTCCCCAGTCACTTTTTTTCATATCTCGAAGGTTATACTTGTTAATCAATTATGTAAGTACATTTTTTAAGGCTTCCTCAATATCTATTTCCAGGTCATTTTTGGTTAAATCATATAGTGTACCTGAACCTTCAGAATAACCACGAAAGTAATGCCACAATTGAATTGTATCTGCATAAAAATCATATCCCTAAATTTTGGACTATCTTAATCTATCGCTATTTGAGAACGATACTCTTTTCTACTCACAAACTGTATCAATGATAAAGTTTGTGAGGTCTTTTGGACTACTAAATATAATCATTAAATAACATTTGTGAGAAATTACTCAATTGAAAATTTTAAATTGTCTAATCTTCTATAAATTGGGTATATAAATGGTAAAATTATATTATTTGTAAACAAAAATAAAATAATGGAAAAAGTTAGGGGGATTAAAATGAGCTTAACTATACATAACGGCGAGTATGACTCTAAACAAGCCTTTAATCAAATAAAAGATTTTTTTAACGTTTTAAAAGCAAATGTTGTTCGCTCTCGTACGACAATTACTGCTGTTTTTTTATCGGCTTCTTTTAAAAAGTTAGGATTTCAGCAAGAGGATTTAACATCCTATCTTGGAAGCAAAATTAGAAAAACTGATTTTCTTTTTGAGCTTAAGGAGCCTCATAAATGGTGTATCATACTATCCCAAAGTGGCGAGGAGGAAGCGCAAGCCTTTCTAAATAGGTTGTTTGCAGACACTAACATTGTCTCTTCTCTGACTCTATCCGCAACTATTATAGAGATAGGGAACAATCGCGTAGAGTTTGAGGAATTATTAGAGGTTGGAAACAGAGCTTTAGATGCGGTCAATAGTACTGGAAGTCCCTTTGAAGTAACATACATATCACAATTTAAAGAAAAAGACATAGAAAAAATTAAGGTTAGTATTCTAGAGGAAAATGAAATATTTCGGAATGTCCTAAGCTCTTCCATGGAAAATATGAATGTTGATATGTTCGAATTAGAGATAAAAGCTTTCTCTGATGGGTATGATTTTTTAGAATCTAATTGGTATCGTTCTAGCCATACACATATCATCATTATGAACGATATTTTACCTAGAAAAAATGGGCTCGAAGTTTTGCATATGGTTAAACAGCTCCCTAATGAACAACGCTTTATAACGTACATGATGACCAAGAAGAAATCGGAGGAGGACATGCTCTATGCCTACGAAATAGGGGTAGATGAGTATTTGATAAAACCATTTAATATTAGACTTTTTGAGGCACAGATAAGAAGGACTTTTGAAAGGTTATGGCTATGATTCAAATTTCCATTAAATTTGTCCTCCTACTTATCTGTCTATTAACATTGTTACTCGTTTCTATCGGTCTTTACTTAATTATAAAGAGAGTCAAAGAAGTAAAGATAAAAGCGAAAATAGCATCTTATGTCAGCAAGCATGAAGAGAATTGGCGTCGCTACTTAATAGAAGGGGTACCCTTTAATCCGGAGGTCATTCCTACAAGTAGAGAAGAGATAATGGGCATAGAAGTAATATTTTCGACCTACTTAAAGAATCTCTCTAACGAATCCATTCAAGAGAAAATTAGTCAATTTTCTAATGAATACTTAAAGGACTTCTATTTGAATCTTCTGCAAAGTAAAAGCTGGAGTAAACGAATGAATGCTATGTTTCATATAGAAGATTTTAAGATTTACTCCCTAGAAAAAGATTGTGAAAAGCTCGGGAGAAAGAAAATCTCAAGAGAAGAATACTTTCAGCTTTTGAAAATCTACTCGCTATTTAATAAAAATTTATTTTTACAGCATATCCTGATCAGTAATGTTCAACTGTCAGAATATGAGTATAAAAAACTACTTTTAAATCTTCCGGCAGAGCTTTTGGATACCTTAACAGATAAAATTACAGATTTACCCAAAACATGCCGCTATGCCTTAATTGATACCTTGGGGCTTAAAAGAGATATAGAGTATTTGCCTCATCTAGAAGTACAACTACAGCAAGAGGATATTGAGATTCGGATAAAATCCCTTAGGGCGATCTATGAGATTGGATTTATTAATAATCCAGAAAATTATTTAGCTTTTGTGAAATCTCCAGTTTGGGAGGAAAGGTTAATGGTAGCTAAATTGTTTCAGCTTTTACCACTTTCTTATACGCTCCCTCATTTAGAAATACTTTTAGAGGATGAGTCGTGGTGGGTCCGCTCTCAGGCTGCCAAAACAATGATGAGGGATAAAAGCGGTAGGACTAGCCTAGAAGAGTATATAGAGCATTCAAGTGATCGGTATGCAATTGATATGGCCAATGAGGCACTAGGGAAAGGACTTAAACCATAATGGGCTTAGCCAATATTTTAGATTATATACTTTTGTTTTTTGCCGGAATCATATTGTTTTATATGGTCATCGTTATTTTAACGTATAGTATTATGCTTTTCATGGCTTTCCGTCAGCTAAAAAAGCAATCCAAACTCGATAAGGATGAATTAGACGATGATTATATAGATGTGATTTATTCAAAGCCCGTCTCGATTATTGTCCCAGCTTACAACGAAGAAGCAGGTGTGATTGATAGCATCCATTCTCTTTTAAGTCTGCGATACCCACAAACAGAGTTAATCGTTGTCAATGATGGGTCTACTGATTCTACACAGCAAAAGGTCATTGACCAATTTAAAATGAAAAGAATAACAAAAATTATACGAGATCAGTTATCAACAGAGCCTATATTAGATATTTATCAGTCAGACATTCACCCTAACTTGTTGTTAGTAAATAAAAAAAATGGAGGGAAGGCTGACGCTTTAAATGCAGGCATTAATGTCTCGAGATACCCTTACTTTTGCTCTATTGATGGAGATTCTATCCTAGAAGAGACTTCTTTGCTTCGGGTGATGAAACCTATTATTTTATCTAACGGTGAAGTTATCGCAACGGGAGGTAATATTCGAATAGCAAATGGATCAGATATTCAATTAGGATCTATATTTAAAACTGGTCTATCGAATAACTTCTTAGTTGTGATGCAGGTTGTAGAATATTTAAGAGCTTTTCTTATGGGAAGAATTGCACTTAGTAAATTTAATTTAGTACTGATTATATCTGGAGCCTTTAGCGTTTTCTCCAAGCAATGGGTCATAGAGGCGGGTGGATATTCCAAGCATAATATTGGAGAAGATATGGAGCTGGTCGTTAAAATTCACCGCTTACTTAAGGAAAAAAAATCAAAGAAACGCATTGAATTTGTGCCTGATCCGGTTTGCTGGACGGAGGCTCCTCAAGACCTATCAACATTAAGGAAACAAAGAAGAAGATGGCATCAGGGGTTAATAACGAGCTTATGGAAGCATAGAAAAATGACCTTTAATCCAAAGTACGGAGGAATCGGTATGATTTCTTTTCCTTACTTCTGGATTGTAGAATGCTTGGGACCTGTTATTGAATTGGGAGGATATATTTATATTGTTATTGCCTTCTTTTTAGGAGATATCTATTACGAGATTGCTATACTTCTTGCACTGTTATTTGTTGTTTATGGAGCCATTTTTTCAGCGTTATCCATATTATTAGAAGCATGGAGTACAAATGCATTCCCGAAAGTTAGAGATGTATTTAGGTTAATCATTGTATCCCTTTCGGAAATTTTTTGGTACAAGCCGTTAACGTTATTTTGGAGATGTGAAGGGCTGCTCCATTTTATAATAGGTAAAAACGTATGGGGAACTATGAAGCGTAAAGGCTTATCGCAGAAAGGATAGTGGAGATGAAACGATTTTATTTAGTTTGTATTGCTATCCTCTGTATTTTACTTCTACCAATTATGCTGTGGTTTTTAGAACCAAATGAAAAGGTGAGTATAGCCATTATTGATAAGACAGTATCAGGTGATTCTTACCGAGAGCATTTAGGACTCACTTGGTTACTCAATCATCTAAAATATTCGAATGGTGATGAAGCATATGATGCATCATCCGATTACTTTGGGTTTATGCCAAATAATAAGGAAAAAATACGGGCATTGCCTGATGACTATTCGAATTATGATGTAATTTACTTGGCTGATACTTACGGTGTTCATGAGGGTAGTAGCGAAGCTTATGGCGGACTAGAGCAAGAAGAGTGGAACAATATTCTAAAGAGATTAAGTGATCGAGACAAAAGCTTGTTAATCGCGGAATTTAATACTTTTGCCTATCCTACTGAACCTCCAGTTAGAGAGAGTGTGGAAAATTATTTAGGACTCCAGTGGACTGGCTGGACAGGAAGATATTTTGAAGATTTGGATCCAACTAGCAATGAAGAGATTCCAAATTGGGTGTATGACTCTGTAGAAGATTGGAGCTACACCGGAGAAGGATTTGTGTTAGTAAACGACAAAAATGATGTCATTGTTTTAGAAAGTGATCAGCATTTTGGCGAAAAAGGAATTCAAGTATCCTTTACGAAGGATGGAAATGCCAAATTTGATCTCGAGAAAAGTACGGATTACAAATATTGGTTTGACATAGTAGTGCCACAAGAGGGAACTGAGGTTTTAGCTAATTATCAATGGGATTTAACAGAGTCAGGTAAGAGTTTACTTGAGGAGTATTCAATCCCAACAGAATTTGCTGCAGTTTTGGCAAGAGAACAATCAAATTCATCTAGTTATTATTTTGCAGGTGACTTCAATGATGTAGCAAAGGTTCCTGCTTTTTATCAGCTGAAGGGGCTAGCGAACATCTATAAATTTGCTGAGAGATTTGCTGATAATGCTTTTTACTGGTCTACGTATGCTCCTATGATGAAGGTAATTTTGGAAGACTTCCATACAAGTGAGGGGACCAACATGGAAGATGGCTTGGGCTATAACGCTAGAGTAAAAGGCGAAACATTTGAAGTGTATGAGAATGACCAGTGGAAGCCCTTAACCATTAAAGGGGTAAACATCGGCATGGGAAAACCAGGCTATTTTCCCGGTGAAGCAGCTATTACCGAGGAAGAATATTATCTCTGGTTCAAACAAATAGGGGAGATGCACGCTAACATGGTGCGCGTTTATACATTACATCCTCCCGGCTTTTATAATGCCTTGAAACGCTATAACGAGGAACATGAAAATAAAATTTATGTTCTTCATGGCGTTTGGATCAATGAAGAAAAGCTGGAGGAATCATTAGACGCTTTTGAGGAAGAAAATTTGAAAGATTTTCAAACAGAAATGAAGACGATTGTCGATGTGATCCATGGAAACAAAATAGTCAAAGAAAGGCCAGGGCATGCTTCGGGTGTTTACAACGCTGATGTGTCTGAGTATATCGCAGGATGGGTTCTAGGCATCGAATGGTACCCTTACATGGTACTGAATACAAATGAAAAGCACAGCTCCATAGGAGAGTATGACGGTACATATTTTGAGACGAAGGGAGCAAGGCCCTTTGAATATTGGTTGGCAGAGCAAATGGATACTATCGTTAAGTATGAAAAAGGGAGCTATAACTGGGTAAGACCAATGAGCTTTACCAACTGGGTGACAACGGATATTTTAGAGCATCCCGCAGAGCCAGCTGAACAGGAGGATCTGGTAGGTGTAGATCCTAACGTCATCTACACAAAAAATGAAATGAAGCTAACTGAGCAATTCGCTTCCTACCATGTCTACCCCTATTATCCTGACTTCTTTAATTATGAGGAGTCCTATCAAAAATTTGTAGATCACCGTGGTGAATTTAATAGCTATGCTGCTTACTTAAAAGAGCTACACGAGGTGCATCGTATGCCAATACTAATTGCGGAATTTGGAGTGCCAGGCTCTAGGGGGCTAACGCATAAAAATCCATTTGGTTGGAATCAAGGTTTTCATTCCGAAGAGGAGCAGGGTAAAATAATTAGCCGTCTATTTGAAGATATTATGGCAGAAAAGCTCTTAGGAGGCTTAGTTTTCACCTGGCAAGATGAATGGTTTAAGCGTACGTGGAATACCGTGGACTATGATAATCCAGATAGACGCCCTTACTGGTCCAATGCGCAAACTAATGAGCAACAGTTTGGTCTTTTGAGCTTTGATCGCCATAAGATTAGAGTCGATGGAAAAACAGAGGAATGGATGGGGAAGCCGTTCTATGAAAAGAAAGACGGAAGTATACGATCTTTATATGTAGACCATGATGAAAGATATTTATATATAAGATTAGATTATGATACGTCATTTACTGGATACCCTATGATTCTTCTAGATGTCGTTCCGGATCAAGGAAATACTAAGTTTGAAGGCTTGCCTAATATATCTTTTACAAACGGGATAGACTTTATAGTAAATTTAAAGGAAAGTGAATCTCGTTTACTCGTCGATCAATATTACGACTTTTTCTCCT
>NZ_JBAEAP010000119.1:0-5093 GCF_056205495.1 Psychrobacillus sp.
TGTTCTTAATAGCCATTTGAAAGTTCAATTGTTTATGTTTACAGTCACTATAAAAAAGAATTGTTAGTCAAAATCAACCAATAACTTTAACAAAGCTTATTTATATTACACGCTTCTATTTATTCTCTCATAAATTTGGAAAAATAGTGGATTATTTTTTACATGTATTGATATCAATAGCAGGTGACTCCAGTAGGATACGTGAGCTATATAAGAGATGACAGCGCAAACGTTTACTACAAGGGATAGCTTAGAGATTTACGAGTCCAACTACTAGTTGCTTAATAACTTCAAACAAAATTAAATTATATATATATAATAAAAAAATGACAAAATTATGAACAGTTGATTAATTATTTATGAATTAATAGTGAAAAAAAGAATAAGGCTATAACAAAAAAATACAAAAGAGTTATACTTATGATATTGTGAAATTATTCACAATTAATAAAATTAAACTTATTCTTTTAAATGAAAACAGCATCGAAAATCCTGCAATTTATGAAATTTTGCTTGGGAATTTCAGGTATAAAAAGGTTTTTTTATTACATGATAATTTAGAAACTTGTATGAAAAAACGATTAAGGTCCTAAAAGTGAAGTCCCAGTAAGAGAGTAGTTAAGAGAAAGAGGCGATTTCCAAAACTGAAAAGTTAAAATATCGAGCACGAGAATAGAAGAAGATGGAATGATTAATAAGGATAAATTAGGACAAAATACAGCAGATAAGTATACAGAGGTGCTTTAGAGATGTAAGTTCACCTATTGTTTTATCCACTAGTATGTTTAATCGCAAAGTAAAGATTCATTCTTAGTTAGTCTATTTGTAAATCTATAGAAGTAGAGGAGAAGAAAAGATGAAAAAAAATAAAATGTTATTTGTTCTTCTAGCTTTTGCAGTATTTCTTATCATTATTTTGTTACCAAATCCTGAAGGACTTCCTGTTGCTGGGCAGAGAGCTCTGGCCATACTTGCTTTAGCAGTAATTCTGTGGGTTACAGAGGCTGTATCGTTTCCTGTAAGTGCCTCCATAATAATTGTGCTCATTTCGGTATTTATAGGTCTTGCTCCAACTATTGATGATCCTACAGTAGATTACACGACATCAGGTGCATTAAAGCTTGCGCTAGGTGGGTTTAGTTCTTCTGCAGTCGGATTAGTAGCTGGTGCTACATTTATCGCAGCAGCGATGGAGCTTACGGGATTACACAAAAGGTTAGCACTTTTCATCATGTCCAAAGTTGGTACAAAAACAAAGAGCTTAGTTTTTGGGACAATCGTTGTAAGTATCGTACTAGCTCTATTTGTTCCTAGTGCTACAGCCCGCGCGGGTACAATTCTTCCAATTCTTTTAGGAATAGTAGCTGCTTTTAATTTGCCTAAAACAAGTAGGCTTTCCGCTTTATTAATAGTTACGGCAGTGCAGTCTATATCTATTTGGAATGTTGGTATCAAAACAGCTGCAGCCCAAAACATGGTTGCTCTTGGATTTATTGAAGAGACTTTTGGCATTAATATTACCTGGGGGCAATGGTTTATATATGCAGGTCCCTGGTCCATACTGATGTCTGTCTTGCTATTTTTTCTAATGAATAAGCTTATCAAACCAGAGCTATCGGAATTAGAAAACGGTGACGTAGTTATTAAAGATCAATTAAGAGATTTGGGTCCTATAACAGGGAAAGAAAAAAGATTAATCATTATTTCCGTCGCATTGCTAATTCTTTGGGCAACAGAAGGTATACTTCACCCACTAGATTCAACGACAGTGACTTTTATAGCGGTCATGGTTATGCTCTTGCCTGGAATTGGAATTTTTTCATGGAAAGAAGTGCAAAATAAGATTCCATGGGGAACTCTTGTAGTATTTGCAGTTGGGATATCAATGGGTACAGTGCTTTTACAAACGGAAGGAGCTGCTTGGTTATCACAAAATACATTAGAAGCAGTCGGTTTGACAGAAATGCCTCTTATTTTTATTATCATGGTTCTTTCGTTATTTAATATTTTGATTCACTTAGGTTTTGCAAGTGCTACCAGCTTGGCTTCTGCTTTTATACCTATCGTTATCGCTTTAGTGGTCTCCATGCAGCCAACTTCATTTAATGGTCCTGGTCTTGTATTAATCCAACAGTTTGTTGTTTGCTTCGGTTTCTTGCTACCTGTAAGCGCACCGCAGAATATGCTTGCATATGGTACCGGTGCCTTCACAACAAAGGATCTTTTGAAATCTGGTCTTCCAATAACTATAGTGGGATACTTATTAATCATTGTCTTCAGTATGACATATTGGCAATGGGTTGGGCTTCTTTAAGACAAGTAGGATTAGATATAAAATTATAAGGATGTGTAATAATGAATAACAATTATCCATGGAATCAATTTCAAGGACCCAATCTAGCGTACCTGTTAGAGCAATACGATTTATATGTACAATCACCTGATGACGTAGAAGAGGAAATAGGAGCATTGTTTCAACAATATGGTTCACCAGTCGATTCTTTGGGTCAACGTGAGACTATATCTATCTCAGGTAATGCAGACAACAACTTAGATAAAATTCTTCGAGCTATTCGGCTCGCAGATGCTATTCGTACACATGGGCACCAAAATGCTAACATTTACCCCCTGAACAATGGGATACAGGATCCGTCGAAAATTAGTATGGAGTTCTATGGCCTCTCTGAACAGGACTTGGTAGATGTACCGGCAGCTCTTATAATTACTAATCCTCCTAAAGATATACGTAATGGTCTTGAGGCTATCAATTATCTAAGGTCTGTTTACACAGAAAGTATTGCTTTTGAAATTACACATATCGCAGACTCCAAGGAGAGACAGTGGCTTCAAGATAAAATTGAAGGAAATGCTTTAAATCAAAGTCATTCATTAGAAGAAAAGAAAGAGTTACTAGAACGTTTAACTAAAATTGAAGGATTTGAAAAATTCATTCATCGTACGTTTGTAGGAGCCAAGCGTTTTTCTATAGAAGGGCTTGATGCATTAGTTGTTTTAATCGATGAATTAGTTAATCAGGCTGGGATAACAAAAACTAAACAGGTGAACATCGGAATGGCCCACCGTGGCCGATTAAACGTTTTAACGCATGTTTTGAAAAAACCGTATGAGATGATGTTTGCTGAGTTCGCTCATGTACCGTCAAAGGCATTCTTACCTAAGGATGGATCTTTAGAGATTGCAGAAGGGTGGTTTGGTGATGTGAAATATCATAAAGGGGCTACCTACCATTCAAATAATGGCGTGACGGTACAGCTGGCCTATAATCCATCCCATCTTGAGGTAGTGAGCCCTGTAGTTACTGGTCAAACTAGAGCTGCACAAGAGGTAAAAGATATACCTGGTTATCCGAGGCAGGATAAAAATGCAGCATTTGCAATTCTAGTTCATGGAGATGCTGCTTTCCCAGGGCAAGGTGTAGTAACAGAGGTATTAAACTACAGCCGAGTACGTGGTTTCCAAACAGGAGGATCTATTCATATTATTGCTAACAATATGATTGGATTCACTACAGAGCAATTCGACTCTCGGTCTACGCATTATTCCTCTGATCCTGCAAAAGGGTTTGAGGTACCAGTTATCCACGTAAATGCTGACAAGCCAGAAGCTGTGTTAGAAGTAGCAAGGCTTGCTTTTGAGTATCGTCGACAATTTAGTAAGGATATAGTTATTGATCTTATTGGTTACCGTCGCTATGGTCATAATGAAATGGACGAACCATCCATTACTAATCCATTGATGTATCATATTGTTCATAAACACCCAACTGTAAGGCAAATTTATGGTGAACAACTGGTAGAAGAAAAGGTACTTAATCAGTCCCAAGTTGAGACGTTAGATGAGACAATATTAAAGGAAATGCAGGAGGCATATGACAGGGTCAAAGAACTTCCGCAGACAACTGCAAACGAAGTAGTAATTCCGCAGGTTGTATTGGACGGCTATCCAGATATACCGACTGGTGTTGAGGAAGAAAAGCTAAGCAAGGCTAACGCAGAACTTTTAACCTGGGCCAAGGAGTTCACACCATTTAAAAAATTAGAGAAGATACTTAGACGTAGGGAAGAGCCTTTTACTGGGAGCGGAAAGATAGATTGGGGACACGCAGAAACACTTGCGTTTGCAACTATTTTGCAAGACGGACATTCGATACGCTTAAGTGGACAGGATGCCCAACGTGGTACGTTCTCTCACAGACATTTAGTGTTACATGATGAGAAAACAGGAGAAGAACTTATTCCAATGCATTTTATTAGTGATTCTGCTGCCTCTTTTGTTGTCCATAATAGCCCATTAACGGAAGCTGCTATTTTAGGCTATGAATTCGGATATACACTAGAGGATAAGAATACGTTAACGATTTGGGAAGCGCAGTATGGAGATTTTGCTAACATGGCACAGGTTATGTTTGATAACTTTATCAGTTCTGCTCGAGCGAAATGGGGATTGAAGTCAGGTCTAGTAATGCTACTTCCACACGGGGCGGAGGGGCAGGGCCCAGAGCACACAAGTGCCAGATTAGAGAGGTACCTACAGCTTTCAGCAGAAAATAACTGGACTGTAGCTAACCTTTCAAGCGCAGCAAATTACTTCCATATATTACGCAGACAAGCAGAATCCTTGAATGAAGAATTTGTACGTCCGTTACTAATCGTCTCTCCTAAATCACTTTTGCGCAATCCTTTGGTCGGTGCTGATGTCTCTGATTTGGTGGACGGTAAATTCCAAGCAGTGATTGAACAACCAAATCTTGGTGGCCAACCAGAGGAGGTAAAGAAAATTGTTTTTGCTAGTGGAAAAGTGGCAATTGATTTAGCGGAAAAAGTAAAAAGCGGCACTGATTTTAATTATTTGCATATCATTCGTGTGGAACAGCTTTATCCATTCCCCGAGGATGAAATTTTGGATATATTAGGACGTTACCCAAACGTAGAGTTATTGACATGGGCTCAAGAAGAACCTCAAAATATGGGTTCTTGGAATTATGCTCTCCCGTATTTATTAGAGATAGCAAATGGAAGAAGCATTGCTTATACAGGACGAGTACATCGCTCAAGTCCGGCTGAAGGCGACGC
>NZ_JBAEAP010000120.1:0-1634 GCF_056205495.1 Psychrobacillus sp.
TATTATCGCAGCTCAATCTATCGGGGAACCAGGTACTCAGTTAACGATGCGTACATTCCATACAGGTGGGGTTGCCGGTGATGATATCACACAAGGTCTTCCACGTATTCAAGAGATCTTCGAAGCTCGTAATCCAAAAGGGCAAGCGGTTATTTCAGAGATTACAGGTACGGTTACTGAAATCGATGAAATTAGAGAAGGACAAAAAGAAATTACAATTCAAGGTAATGTAGAGACTCGTAAATACTTAGCGCCATACAATGCTCGTCTAAAAGTTCAAGTAAATGACGTAATCCATCGTGGCCAAGTACTAACAGAAGGTTCTATTGATCCTAAGGAATTGTTAAAAGTAAAAGATGTTTCAACTGTTCAAGAGTACTTGTTAAAAGAAGTACAAAAAGTTTATCGTATGCAAGGGGTAGAAATTGGTGATAAGCATATCGAAGTGATGGTTCGTCAAATGCTTCGTAAAGTGCGCGTAATTGAAGCAGGAGAAACTGACTTGCTTCCTGGCTCACTATTAGATATTCATCAATTTGCTGAAGCGAACAAAGAAGCAGTACTTCAAGGTAAGATTCCTGCAACTTGTCGCCCAGTTATCCTTGGTATTACAAAAGCATCTCTTGAAACAGAATCATTCTTATCAGCAGCATCTTTCCAAGAAACAACTCGTGTCTTAACAGATGCAGCTATTAAAGGAAAACGTGATGAGCTACTTGGATTGAAAGAAAACGTTATTATTGGTAAACTAGTTCCGGCTGGTACTGGTATGCAACGTTACCGTCAAATCCAAATAACTAAAAACGAATCAGATGCACAAAAAGAAGCGGTAAGCGCAGAATAACTTTATATTAGGGAGAGTTAATAATAATTCTCCCTAATATTTTCTTGTTAAGTGTTGACACTTTTTGCAGGGAATGATAATATATTTAAGGTTGATAGTTATCGGACTTGTAGCTTTGGAGGATATGTAAATGTCTTATGAAAAAGTAAAACAAGCAGACAAAACGATCATAGGTACAAAGCAAGCAGTAAAAGCAATGAAAAAAGGGCTTGTCAAAGAAGTATATATTGCACTTGATGTAGAATTGAGAATCATTGAACTAGCACGTCAGGCAGCAAACGATAATGATATCCCAATTACCTATGTCGAGTCTAAAATAGACCTTGGTAGAGCCTGTGGTTTGCGTTTAGGCGCTTCCGTTGTGGCTATTACTGTGTAACAGTTTTTGTGTTTAGCACAAAGACTTTGTTTTTACCCAAAAAATGAACCACCTGGATGTGTGGTATTAAAAGAACAAATGAAGGGAGGAATAATCGATGCCTACAATTAACCAATTGGTACGTAAGCCTCGTAAATCCAACATCACGAAATCAAAGTCTCCAGCATTAGGAAAAGGCTACAATAGCTTTAAAAAATCAGCTACAGATCTTAATTCGCCACAAAAGCGTGGGGTTTGTACTCGTGTTGGGACAATGACGCCGAAAAAACCAAACTCAGCACTTCGTAAATATGCGCGTGTACGTTTAACTAATACGTTAGAGGTAACAGCTTATATTCCAGGAGAAGGACACAACCTACAAGAACATAGTGTTGTACTTATCCGCGGAGGACGTGTAAAAGATTTACCAGG
>NZ_JBAEAP010000121.1:0-8985 GCF_056205495.1 Psychrobacillus sp.
CCCGGTCTCATTTTTATTAGGCTATGTGAACGGTGCTAATCTTTAAAAAGATATACTTACGCTTTAATATAAATTAGCTGCTTATTCCTACAGAAGTATTTTCATAAGAGCTGTCAGTTAACGCCTTGTAGATAAAATCAGCTACATCTGCTCTTGAAATTGATTTTCCGGAACTCGGAACGCTTGTAGTAGACTCTTTATAATTCCCTGTAAATGCTTTGTCCGTTAGTCCCATAGGTCTTACAATCGTATATGTTAAATTATTGGATTTGATATATTCGATCGCATTCTTATGATCGTCTAACACGTTACCAAGCATCTTCATCATCATCTTGCCCATTAACCCGGGTATTTCATTTTCTACACCTGCTGATGCAGTGTAAACAATGCGGCTTACATTATTTGCTACCATTCCATCTACTACATTTTTCATCATATTCTCTAACTGCGTAGATTTTTTCATACCGGTAGTGGAGCCTAAACACGAAACAACGGCATCTTTTCCGTTTATAGCAGCTTCGACAGCTTGCTTGTCAAAAGCATCTCCTTGAATAATAGTTAGATTCTCGTGATTAATCTCTAGCTTGGAAGGTGTACGAATATAAGCAGTGACAGAATGACCGTTGTCTAATGCCAATTTAGTAAAATGTTTACCTACTCCACCGCTAGCCCCAAATATAATAATGTCCATTCGTAATTCCTCTTTTCATTTGTTTTAGTTAAAGCTTTTTTCTAGCTAGTATCATTCTGCGATAGTATGTATAGTCATAAAGTTGAGTTATATCTAAAAAAAGGAGGTAACCCTTAACAGGTTACCCCTTCAACTTTTTATTTAATTGTCATCGAAAATTCCTTTTCAATCCAATTGTTAGCCTCAATCCAGTTATTCACTCGAATGACTCCCTTAGGAGCTGGCTGCTGGTTATATGGGGTATTGAACAATAATACAGGTATATCTAGCTCTTCATTTATTTCAACAGCATTGTCATGCTTGTCTTCGAAAAATACGTGAACCCCATGCTTTCTTGCAGTTTCAATTTTGTTATGCGTACCAATCAATTCGATATGGTCATATAGGAGCTCTTGCTCTTTAAACCAGTTTAGCGTTACGTCCATCACGTTTTCTCCACGAGCTGAGATGAAGTATAGCTCATACTTTTCCTTCCATGCTGATAAAACAGCTTTCGCATCAGCCTGGATAGGGGAGGTTGCGTAAATGACTGGCTCAGAGGATTTAAACCATTCATAAAATTCCTTCTGGTCTACTTCAAAAGCTTTAGTTAAGTCATATTCTTTAATATCCTCTAATTGCAAGTTGCATTTAAATGCTTCATTTATATGAGGTAGCAAAGAAGTAGGGCAAGTTACTGTCCCATCTATATCAATGCCGAAACGTACATTCGTCATTTATATCTCTCCTTAAGCTTGTTGAGCTTCAATTTCCTTTTGTTGCTTTTCTAACTCTTGTTTCGCAAAATATTCAGCTGCGATTTTATCAATTTCAATCTTCAGTTCATCTACCATAGTTTCCTCTGGCACTTTGCGAACTATTTTTCCTTTACGGAACAATAGACCTTCGCCACGTGCACCGGCAATGCCGATATCCGCTTCGCGAGCTTCTCCAGGGCCGTTTACTGCACAGCCTAGTACTGCTACTTTAATAGGTGCTTTAATATGGGAGATATACTCTTCCACTTCATTTGCAATAGAAATTAAGTCGATTTCAATACGTCCACATGTAGGGCAAGAAATTAATGTCGCCGCATTAGAAGAAAGACCAAATACTTTTAGCAGCTCACGAGCTACTTTTACTTCCTCCACTGGGTCTGCACTTAACGATACACGTAATGTGTTTCCGATACCCATGGCTAAGAGTGTTCCTAGGCCGGCAGCACTCTTAATAGATCCAGCGAACAAAGTTCCTGACTCAGTAATCCCTAAGTGTAACGGATAGTCAAATGCCTCAGAAGCCTTGCGATATGCTTCGATCGCAAGATTAACATCAGATGCCTTCATCGAAACGATAATATCATGAAAATCCAAGTCTTCTAGGATTTTAATATGGTGTAGAGCGCTTTCTACCATACCGTCTGCAGTAGGATAGCCATATTTCTCTAAGATTTTTTTCTCTAATGAACCTGCATTAACTCCAATACGAATTGGAATACCTTTTGCTTTAGCTGCATTAACTACAGCTTCTACTTTTTCTTTACGACCAATGTTACCTGGGTTAATACGAATTTTATCAGCACCTTGCTCGATTGCAATTAGTGCTAATTTATAATCAAAATGGATGTCCACTACTAATGGAATATTAATACGTTTTTTTATCTCGCCGATCGAATAAGCAGCACGTTCATCTGGACAAGCTACACGAACAACCTGACAACCAGCTTCCTCTAAACGTAATATTTCAGCTACGGTTGCTTCCACATCATGTGTTTTAGTTGTTGTCATACTTTGAATAAAAAGTTCGTTACTGCCACCTATAGTTAAGTTTCCAACTCGTACAGGACGAGTTTTGGAACGATGAATTATTTCACTCATGAAATTCTCTCCTTCTTGAGGCTTTATGCCGTCACTATCCACCATTTTATCAGTCTTTCAAACGAATTGACAAGGAAGAAACCTCTAATTTTCTTTTTTACAGTTTGATTGTGATGTATAAACAGGTAAAAGTACTTTTTCTCCGACATGAAATGATTGCTTTTTTAAGTGTGGATTAAGCTCGTAAAAATCATTTAAACGTTTTGTGAAAGAAATTTCTTCACTAGTTGGGTAAATGGCAAACAACGAATAGATTGTTTCTCCGGGCATAATCTCAGCAACTATATATTCTGGAGATTCCATACATTCTTCTATTGAGACTTCACTTGAATAAGCTAATGGGATTGTTCCTTCAAACAAATCTACCTTAATAATATAAAACGATATAAAAAGTATAATGGTTGCTATAAATAGTTTCATAAAAAAATCCCCCCTAACCAACTCTATGTCGGAGGAGGGGACATTATGCTATTTCTTTATAGGATAATATTTTAAAGAACTATATAAATAGACAAAGGTAACAGCATAGATTCCTAGCTGAATCCAATCGTTAGACCATTGCAGGATTGCAATGACAATAGAAATGACCATAGGCACCGTGCTAGCAAACAGCGTAGTTCTCCAAAGGTGTCGATATTCTCCACGTCGTTTTAAAAGGAGAAGTATTAGGGTACCTAAATAGGCAAAGATACTAATACGGACAAATATAAACATAGTATTTAAAACAAATAAAAATAGAAATGCAAAGGGATAGATTAACCATTGAATATCGGAAAAGTATTCGATTAGTCCTTCTACATTTTGTTGTTGTTCTGAAATACCGTTTATAAATCCGAAAAAGGAGATTGCAGTCATGAAAAATACGTAGATAAAGACGTATTGCATTACCTTTCCGATTGGAATAAGTCGAAATGCAGCAATTTTTTTAGGGCTATGTAGGCTTGCTTTAAATAGCTGAAATAAATTCATAAATTTCACCCTTTCTATTCTATATTATCATCATCAGAATGAAGTAACCAAAGTAAATTTAATTTTACTTTGTTAAGATATTGTAAAGAATAGTGAGTAAGTGTTTACATCAACTTAATAATTTAACCATAATAGAAGTTGAATTAATTTGTCGAAATGGGAGCTGAAGGTTATCGTGGAATTGAACTGGCAGCAAATGTTGTTTGAATTTTTTGGAGGACTGGGTATATTCTTGTTCGCTATTAAGTATATGGGGGATGGGTTGCAAAAAGCGGCGGGGGATCGACTAAGGGATATTTTAGATCGCTATACTACTAATCCTTTTATGGGAGTTTTAGTCGGAATCATTGTAACTGTATTAATTCAATCTAGTTCTGGGACAACTGTAATTACAGTAGGTCTAGTAAGTGCAGGGTTTATGAAACTGCGACAGGCTATTGGTGTAATAATGGGAGCAAATATAGGAACAACAATAACTGCGTTTATCATAGGCTTTGATGTTGGGGGCTATGCACTTCCAATTATGGCAGTAGGGGCTTTCTTAATTTTCTTTTTTAAGAAACATATTGTACAAAATGTAGGGGAAGTTATATTCGGATTTGGTGGGTTATTCCTCGGGCTTGAACTAATGAGCGGTGGTATGAAGCCCTTAAGATCGTTAGAAGCATTTACTGATTTCACTCTCGCAATGAGTGATCATTCCTTCCTTGGATTATTGGCAGGAACAATTTTTACGTTAATAGTACAAAGCTCTAGTGCAACTGTTGCTATATTGCAAGGTCTATATTCAGAAAATTTACTCTCTCTACAGGGAGCTTTACCAGTACTTTTTGGAGATAACATAGGGACTACAATTACAGCTATATTAGCTTCTTTAGGTGAATCTGTTGCTGCAAAGAGAGCAGCTGCAACCCATGTTCTATTTAATGTCATTGGTTCAGTAATTTTCTTAATTTTGTTAATTCCATTTACTCTTTATATTGAGTGGATCTCTGGAGTACTAGATTTAGAAAGCAAAATGCAAATAGCTTTTGCTCACGGTTCCTTTAACGTGGCAAACACAATTATTCAATTTCCATTGATTGGGGCTTGGGCATATCTTGTCACTAAGTTAATACCTGGAGACGATGTTTCCATAGAATATAAGCCTAAACATTTAGATGTTAACTTCATCGAACAATCACCATCCATCGCTATCGGACAGGCTAAAGAGGAAATTTTACGTATGGGAGCTCTAAGTATACAAGGATTAGAGAAAACATATGCTTATCTAAAAACAAAGAACAAGCGTGATTCAGATTTGGCTTATCAAGTAGAAGACGCATTAAATAATTTAGATCAAAAAATCACAGATTACTTAGTAAAAATTTCTTCGCAGCCGCTGTCTGATCAAGATTCTAGCCGACATAATATGCTAATGGATACTGTTCGGGACATTGAAAGAGTTGGAGATCATTTTGAGAACATTTTGGAACTGATAGAATACCAAGAAGTTCACCGAATAGTTTTAACTCAAGATGCAATAGAGGATGTTTCAGAAATGTTTGAGTTAACGATAAAAACAGTAGATAAAGCAATAGAAGCTCTGAATACTAATGATGTAAAATTAGCACAAGAAGTAGCAGAACAAGAGAATGTTATAGATAAAATGGAAAGACAATTTAGAAAAAATCACATACTACGAGTAAACGAAGGTAAATGTTCAGGTCAAGCAGGTATAATGTTTGTAGACATTTTAAGTAACTTAGAGCGAATCGGAGACCATGCTTGTAATGTTGCAGAAGCCGTATTGGGGAGACGTACATGATAGAGGTTATTGGGTGGATTTTAATAATAGCTAGTTTTGTAATAGCTTATGTCGGTACTTTTTATCCTATCATTCCTTCAGTAGTATTCATGCTACTTGGTTATATTTTGTATGGATTGTTCTTTTCTTTTACCGAATTGACTTGGCTGTTCTGGACAATACAAATATTATTTGTCATTCTTTTGTTTGGAGCGGATATGGCTGCCAATGCGCTTGGTGTTAAAAAATTTGGTGGAACGAAGGCCGGAGTATGGGGCAGTACAATCGGCTTGTTATTTGGACCTTTTGTTATTCCTGTAGCTGGTATCATAATCGGACCATTCCTTGGCGCTGTATTAGCTGAATTAATCGTTACACGAGAAGGATTAAAACATGCGTTTAAATCTGGTATAGGATCTTTAATCGGATTCTTAACTTCTTCCATTGCTAAAGTAATAATATTAACTGTAATGCTAGTGGTATTTGTTCTCTTTGTATAACTCAGTCAAAAGTAGGAGAACAATAATAGGCTATTTTAATTGAACGTTTGATCATATTTTGATACGCTAATAAATGGGTAGAAAATTACTATATTATTCTTTAGGAGGAAACTATAATGGCATACGAATTACCACAATTACCTTACGCTTACGATGCACTTGAACCACATATCGACAAGGAAACGATGAACATTCATCACACGAAACACCACAATACTTACGTAACAAACTTAAACAATGCGGTAGCTGGTAAAGCTGATTTAGAAAACAAATCAGTAGAAGAACTAATTGCTAATATTGACGCTCTTCCAGAAGACATTAAAACAGCAGTTCGTAACAATGGTGGTGGGCACGCTAACCACTCATTATTCTGGCAACTATTATCACCAAATGGTGGTGGTACTCCAACTGGAGATTTAGCTCAAGCAATTGATGCAAAATTCGGTAGCTTTGATGCTTTCAAAGAAGAGTTTGCTAAAGCAGCAACAACTCGTTTTGGTTCTGGCTGGGCTTGGTTATCTGTATCAAACGGAGAGTTAGAAATTTCTTCGACTGCAAACCAAGATTCACCTATCATGGAAGGTAAAACTCCATTATTAGGATTAGACGTTTGGGAGCATGCTTACTACTTAAATTACCAAAACCGTCGTCCTGATTACATTTCTTCTTTCTGGAATGTTGTAAACTGGGATGAAGTTTCAAAACGTTACGCTTCAGCAAAATAATTATTATTATAAAAAGTCAATAAAAAGAAACTTAGCACACACTTTTTCGTCTAAAAGTGTGTGCTTTTTATGTTACACTGTAAGTAAAGAAAATTATTTAACAAGTAGGTGATATCATGCGAAAAATTTCAAAAAAACGTGCACAAAGTATAAAAGCAAAACAAAGGAAAAACATTACTTTTCGTATGAACATTCTTTTCTTTTCCATATTTCTTTTGTTCACCCTTTTAATCCTAAGACTAGGATATCTTCAAATTGTAAAAGGGGAAGAGTATGTCAAAAAACTGGAGAGTACGGAGGAGACATCTGTAAACACTAGCGTTCCAAGAGGACGATTATATGATAGTGAAGGACGTATACTAGTCGATAATAAACCACAAAAGGTTATAACTTATACAAAAATGCAGACCACGAAATCCGAGGATATGTTAGAAACTGCAAAGAAATTGAGTAAGTTAATTGAAAAGGATACAGACAATATTACAAAAAGTGATCGTCAAGACTATTGGTTAAGAGAGAATGCAGAAGAAGCTAAGAACCTCGTGACAGATAAAGAACGAAATAAAATCGAATCTAACGAAGAGTTAACGACGAGCGAAAAGAACAGAGCAATCGACCGTTTACAAAGAAGTAAGCTAACTGAAGAACAGCTCAATTCCTTTACCCCCGAGGAAGAGGAAATTATTGCGATCTATCGAGAGATGGCTGCAGGCTATGCCTTATCACCACAAATTATTAAAGGTGATGAAATGAACAAGGAAGAAGGAGACATAAAAGAGGTTACAGCTGAGGAATTTGCTAGAGTTTCCGAGAGACTGGGAGATCCAGATATGGTCGGGGTAAACACGACAACTGACTGGAGACGTGTAAAAAACTCAACCTTAGCAGTATTAGGAAGCGTATCCTCTCCTAAAAAAGGACTTCCAAATGAGCGACTAAATTATTTCTTATCTAGAGACTACACTCGTAATGATCGAGTAGGAACTTCTTATATCGAACAACAATATGAAGAAATTCTACAAGGACAAAAAACGGTAGTAAAAAATATAACAGACGGTAAAGGTCGAGTCATTGATGTAAGTACCATTTATGATGGGAAGCCAGGAAATGAGCTCGTATTGACAATCGATAGTCAGGTTCAGCTAGAAATGGAAGGAATAATTGAAAGACAACTTCTTCAAATGAAAAACAATAATGCAGGAACAAATTATTTAAATAGTGCGTTCTTAATTATTTTAGATCCATATACGGGAGATGTCTTATCTTTAGTAGGTAAAAAGCTAGAAAAAGAGAATGGTAAATGGGCTGTTCAAGACTATGCCTATGGAGCATTTAAAACTGGCTATGAGCTTGGATCTACTGTTAAGCCCGCTACTGTACTAACGGCTTACAGAGAAAATGCGATTAGTATAGGAGAGTATATGGTTGATGAGCCTATCCGAATCAAGGATTCTGCACCTAAAAGCTCTGTATTTAATAGAGGCTCAAGAATTCGTTTAAACGATTTAACAGCTTTAGAACGCTCATCCAACGTATATATGTTCAAAATTGCATATGCATTGGCTGGTAAAACATATCAGCCGAATCAACCTATTAATTTTGGAGCAGATGCATTTTTGAAGATGCGTAATGGATATGCTCAGTTTGGCTTAGGTGTACCTACAGGCATTGATCTACCAGGTGAATCTACTGGTTTCATGGGGATAGATGATACACCCGGTAAACTACTGGATTTAAGCATTGGTCAGTATGATACGTACACCCCATTACAGTTAGCTCAATATACTGCGACTATTGCTAACGGAGGCAAACGCATTAAACCGCATGTCGTAAAAGAAATTCGTGAGCCATCGGAGGATGGAGTCACTCTTGGGAAGTTAGTAAAGGAAATTAAACCGACCGTTTTAAATGTGGTAGATAATTCGCAGGAAGAGATCAATCATGTTCGAAAAGGGATGCAGCGTGTTTATTTTGGAAAAAACGGTACGGGTGCTAGAGCTTTTGGTACCGCACCTTATACAGCTGCAGGTAAGACAGGAACCGCTCAATCATATATAAAAGATCCTACAACGAAAGAAACTATAAGAACAGTTAATTTAACTCATGTAGGTTTTGCACCTTATGATAATCCTGAAATTGCATATGCAATTGTAGTTCCACAGGCATTCACTGAATCCTCTTATAAAACGAATTATACTAGCACGATGGCTCGTGAGGTTGTAGATGCATACTTTAATATACAGAAAAAGAAAAGTACGTTAGAAAATAACGAATCTACGGCAACACCTTCTATCAAACCAGCGTTCACAAATGACCAAATTGATGAAGGTGAAGAAACAAATACAACTGATGAACAGTAAATAAGAGGCAAGAGTTCAAACTCTTGCCGCATTAAAAGTGAAATTGCGACTGTGCAATTTCACTTTTTTTATTAGCTATGTTAAAGTTATTGGTTGAT
>NZ_JBAEAP010000122.1:0-4348 GCF_056205495.1 Psychrobacillus sp.
TCGTCCAAGGGTATTGGAAAGGTCAGACCATAATCATCGACAAAGGAAGTAACCTTATCTAATCCATGATCATTGCTAGTAAGGTTGACTGCTAAGATCTCCACGTTATCTTCATCCGTCATATCCTCGTAAAAGTTTTGCATATGCGGCATTTCTGCCTTACAAGGTGGACACCACGAGGTCCAAAAATTCAACACTACTTTCTTTCCTTTATAATCAGATAACGAAACTTCTTTTCCATCTAATGTGGTTAAAGTGAAATCTGGAGCTTGATCACCTTTACCAGTCCCTTTATTTGCTGGGTTCTCTGCCATATCTGTTCCCATTTGCTCACCTTCAAAAGGATCTTCCTTTTCATCAATATTGTTTTTTACAAATGATATAGTTGCAATTGCTATTAAGAAACCTATAACTAGTAATCCAATTATTTTCTTCACACTTAACCTCCACTTTACTTATAAAATATTATTATTTTAATTATATGCATAAATCCTAATAGATACCATTCGATAGCTTATGTTTTTTCCAAATGTGTACAAAATAAGACTTCTATGAAGTTTAAAATATATAAAAATAAGCATCCAATTATATAATAATTGAATGCTCACTATAGTCTTGTTTTTATAAAGAAATGTATCTCAATGGGTTCACTGAGTTACCAGCCATACCTTCCCAATATCCTAAATGGATTTCAAAGTGAAGATGTGGTCCAGTGGAATTACCTGTAGTTCCGATTGCTCCGATACGTTGACCTTTAGAGACAACTTGTCCAACTCCTACACCTATACTGCTTAAATGAGCATATAGTGAAGTGAAAGTTTGACCATCAATAGAATGAGTCACCATAATTACATTACCGTATGTGCTTAAAGGCGATGCATACGATACGACTCCATCAGCTGCCGATAATACTGGTGTTCCAGTGCTGTTGGCAATATCTATCCCATAATGCATTTTTCCTTTACCGTAGATTGGATGCATTCTGTATCCATAACCAGAGGTAAAGCTTCCTGATGCAGGTTTTGTCCAGTTACCAGCTGAAACGGCAGGAATTGCAGTTGATGATCCGCTAGCAGCCTGCTGACGTTGACGTTCTGCAGCTGCTTTCTTCTTTTTCTCTTCTGCTGCTTTTCTAGCTATTTCTGCTTGACGCTTTTGCTCTGCAACAATTTTATCTTGAATCGCTTTATCTAAGTTTAAAACTTCTTCATATTCTGTTTCCATCTGTTCTTTGTCTTCCAAAAGTTTAGCTTGTTCAACTTCTAGTTGATCTACTAATGTGCTCTTAGAAGATTTTTGACCATCTAAATTAGCTTTTAAGGAAACAAGCTGATCTTTACTTGCTTCTTGCTCTTGACGTTTTTTCTCTAGGCTGGCTGTTTGTTCTTCAAGCGCTTTTTTATCTTCTGCCTGCTCTTTTAGAATTTTACGGTCAGCTTCCATCAATGTATTAACTGCTGAAAAGCGATCAATAAAGTCTACGAAGCTATTAGCTCCAAGTAATACATCTAAATAATTGACTGATCCGCCACTAACTTGAACAGCTCGTATTCTTTCTTTTAGCAATTCATCGCGAGCTGCAATTTTCTCTTCCAACTCAGCGATAGAGGCTTTTAATGCTTCGATTTCACTTGTAGTCTTTTCAATCTCACTTAAAACCGCTGAAATACTTTTTTCAGTTGCCATGATTTCATTATCCAACTTTTTGATTTGAGCCATAATTTGATCAATTTTAGACTCATTTGTATCAATTTTTGTTTCAGTTTCTTTAATATTCGATTGAATAGAACTTTTCTTTTCTTGAATGTTCTGTTGTTCTTTTTTAAGGTCGTTCAATGAATTCGCAAGAGCGCTTGGACTGTTAAATAGTAGCGCTCCGGATGCAGCTATTGCGACAATACGCAACACCCATTTGGATTGTCTTCTCAAATCTTATTGCTCCTTTCAAGATACCTTCTTATACTCGTAAAAATTTTCTAACTGACATGAAACTACCCCAGATACCGATTAAAACTCCCATTAATAGAATTAATGCGTTTAATTGATAAATGAATGGGGAAAACTCTAGTAGATTAAATAAATTTCCTAGCTCTAATTTAGGCTGTAAGGCATTATAAAGATTATAGTAAAGCACCGTAACTAACGTGATTGGTACAATCGCTCCTAAGATACCAAGCCACATTCCTTCCAATATGAATGGGATACGGATAAACCAGTTTGTAGCTCCAACTAGTTTCATAATCTCTATATCTCTTCTTCTAGCAACGATCGTAATTCGAATTGTATTCGAAATTAAGAACATAGCTGTAAATAATAGAGCAAGGATTAACACTACGCCCACGTTTCTACCCATATTTAACACGGAAAATAATCGTTCTATTTTCCCTTCACCATAACTAACCTCAAATGTGTTATCTAACTTATCGATTTCCTTCGCAATCGCTTCAGTTTCTTGAGGGTCTACCGCTTTTGCATAAAATACATTATGTAATGGGTTTTCTTGCTCATATAACTCTAAGTCTGACCCAAAATCCATAACCAGTTTCTTTAATTCTTCTCCCTTAGTCGCATATACTAGCTCTGCAACACCCGGAATATTTTTAATGTCTTCTTGTAGCTTAGCAATGTCTTCTTCGCTTGCAGTCAATTCAACGTAAATTTTTACTTCAACGTCTCTTTCTAGGTCGTCTGCTACTTTATTTAAATTCATCATAATCATGACGAACACGCCTACCAGTAATAATGTAACGGTAACAGCACTGACGGATGCAAATGTCATCCAACCATTTCTGCTAATACTTTTTAAGCTATCTCTGAAATGACGTCCTGCTGTTCTAGCCTTCATATCCGTAATCTCCTCCGTACTCGTCTCGAGTGATTAAGCCACCCTCAACTACAATAACACGGTGTCGAATTGTATTTACAATTTCTCTATTATGAGTTGCCATAACAATTGTAGTTCCTCGGGAATTAATCTCTTCAAATGTGTTCATTATTTCCCATGAAGTTTCAGGGTCTAAATTTCCGGTCGGCTCATCTGCAATTACTAGTTTAGGAGTATTCACAATGGAGCGCGCTATGGAAACACGTTGTTGTTCTCCACCTGATAGCTCAGTTGGGAACATTCTCGCCTTATTTTTTAGTCCTACTAGCTCCAATACGTCCATTACTTTTTTGCGGATCACCTTAGGGGATTCCTCTATTACTTCTAAAGCAAAAGCAACGTTTTCATAAACGTTTAGACGAGGAAGTAGTTTGAAGTCTTGAAAGACAACGCCAATTTGTCTTCTCAAGTAAGGTACATTTTTGTTTTTTAAGGTTGCTAAATTCATACCATTGACTATGATCGTACCTGACGTTGGGCGCTCTTCTCGATACATCATTTTGATAAATGTCGATTTTCCTGCTCCACTTGGTCCAACTACGTACACAAATTCGCCCTGCTTAATATTTACGTCGATCCCGTTAGCTGCAACAATACCATTAGGATATTTTTTATAGACGTTAGTCATTTCTATCATTTTATACCACCTAATTACTTTCTTTTATTAAATACAACAATGCCTATTATAACACTTGATACCTTCGTTAATGTTACAAATAGATTTCATTTTGTAGGTAAATTTAGTCAGAAAAACTAAAATATTAGCGATTTTTCAGTTTTTTTAGTGTTTTTTACTCAGTTACAAAAGGACTATACCCTTTATTTCTACACTTTCTTTCATAATTCCTGCTATATTTTCTAGTCCAATAAAATAATTACAACTGCAGGTTAATTTCTCCAATATAGTTAACATTCTGTGAAAATCGACAAATAAAGCTATGAAGTCGGGATAGTTTCTCGGAGCGAATTTAGGGTGTCGTGTGAAGGGTATTGTAATATTATGGGTGGGATTGATTGAGTTTGGGTGGATATTGGAGATTTATGGGATGATGATAGGTGCGAGTTGCGGGGATAGGTGCGGATTCCAAAGTTTTAGGTGACACTTTGCTCTCTTTACGTGCGATTTGCTGGGATTTAGTTACACCTCTAGAAACTAGTTAGAGTAATTCAACCTTATTGGCGAATACCTCGCATTTATGGGACACCTTCTCTTACTTTATGGGCGCTTTCTACTCACTTATGGGGCACTTCCCTCAACTTTATGGGCACTTTTCAATTTTACGGGCGCAAACCTGTGATTTATGGGACACATCCACTTACTTTAGGGGCGTTTTCCTCTTATTTATGGGACATTTCCCTCAACTCTATGGGCACTTTTTAACTTTACGGGCGCATACCTGTGATTTATGGGACACTTCTACATACTTTAAGGGCGCTTTCCACTCACTTATGGGACACTTCCCT
>NZ_JBAEAP010000123.1:0-9870 GCF_056205495.1 Psychrobacillus sp.
GATTATCCTTGTATTGTAATATTCAGAATTCGATTACTTTATTCTGATAACTTCCCCCTCTAGTTTAAGGGTAATCCGATCACGTAGGAGGTTCCGAGTCTCAACTTTACCAAACATTATTTCTTGGACCTTTTATTTCATTGACTGGGAGCAAGAAAATAAGTAGCCTGTTACAAAGAGCAAATCAAAAAGACTTAAATGATATAAAAGAGTTACTTGAAATTGGAAAAGTAAAACCAATAATTGATAAACGGTTTAAATTAAGTGAAATATCGGAGGCATTCAAGTATTTCCAGGAAGGTCACGCTCAAGGTAAAGTGGTGATCACTTTATAATAAGTGTCTTGCTTCATCCATAAATAAAAAGCAGACGGAACTTAGAAGTGCGATACCAACACCTCTAACCCGTCTGCTTTTTAATTCACTATTACACTAACTCCAACCAAGTAACAACTTCACAGTGTGTCGTCTGCGGGAACATATCAACTGGCTGAATCTCCTGTGTCTTATAGCCGCCGTCCTCTAAGATGCGAAGATCACGCGCTAAGGTTGCTGGATTACAGGAAACGTATACCACACGTTTTGGGCGTTGTTCAATAATCGTTGTTAGTAGTGCCTCGTCGCAGCCTTTTCTTGGAGGGTCCACAACTAATACATCTGCTGTTTTCCCTTCCTTGTACCAGCGTGGGATGACTTCCTCTGCTGGGCCTGCTTCAAAGTACGTGTTCGTAAAGTCGTTTAGCTCGGCGTTTCTTTTTGCATCCTCAATTGCTTGGGGAACAATCTCCACACCAAGTACTTGCTTCGCTTTTTGAGCAAGGAACAAAGAAATTGTGCCAATACCGCAATAGGCATCGATCACAGTCTCGCCACCTGAAAGCTGTGCATAATCAAGCGCCTGCTGGTATAACACTTCTGTCTGCTCTGGATTCACCTGATAGAAGGACCTAGCGGAAATTTCGAAGCGTACATCTCCGATTAGATCCTCAATCGTTGGTTTTCCCCACAATAGGTTAGTTTGATCACCAAAGATCACATTTGTATTTTTGGAGTTTATGTTTTGCATAATGGAGGTCACCTTTGGCTCTACCTCTCTAATAAGCTCAATAATCGCTTCCTTTTTGGAAAGCTTAGGATGCTTCGTCACTAGGACGACCATTACCTCACCAGTAGCTCGGCCTTTGCGTACTACTAAGTGGCGTAGCTGGCCTTTTTTCGTATCCTCATTGTAAGGAACTAAATCTAGTTTTAAGGCATTTTCCTTAAATGCTCTCATCAATCGGTCTGCTTCATCGGATTGAATTAGACAAGTCGGTGTGTCTGCAATGCGGTGTGATTTAGCCTGATAGAACCCTGCAATCACCTTTCCATCGACTAAGCCAAATGGAATTTGAGATTTATTGCGATATTCCCAAGGATTGTTCATTCCTTTTACCGGTAGTACTGGTGCATCAATCTTACCTAGTCTTTGCATGACATTTCGAACCATATTTTCCTTCCATTTCAGCTGACCTTCATAATTAATGTGCTGAAGCTGACAGCCACCACACTCATAAAATACTGGACATGGTGCTTCCACACGGAAAGGAGAAGGCTCTACAATATGAAGTAATTTAGCAAAACCATAGTTTTTTAATGTTTTTACAACACGTACCTCGGCTTTTTCATCAGGAAGACCCCCGTGGATAAACAGTGGGTAGCCATCGACCTTTGCTACTCCTGACCCATCATGTGTCAAATCCTCTATATAAACTGTTAACTGATCATTCTTATTTACTGGTGTGTTCACGTTAAATCTCCGTTCTTGTGTAATGGATATTATTATATCAAATAACTGCGTTCAATAGTATTACGTAGCTTATGTATATAAATTTCCAACTAATTTTAGAAACAAGAAAAGCGGAATCGCCTGTCACTGCCCCGACAGGCAAATGGGGAAAAGCGAGGAGGCAGTTCCTCAGCCACCGGAGCTTTTATCCATTTGACCCCGAGGAGCAAGGCGATGAAGCTAGACACCAAGAAAAGCGCAAGCGCCTGTCACTGCCCCGACAGACAAATGGGAAAAGCGAGGAGGCAGCTCCTCAGCCATCGGAGCTTTTATCCATTTGACCCCGAGGGGCAAGGCACAGGTTCCGAATTTTATAATTTCCTAAACAACAAAAAAAGTAAGGAATCATCCCTTACTCATTTAACTTTAATATAAACGAATCCTCTATAACAGACCAGTGTTTACTAGGTAATACACTTTTGTTTAATCGAGTTACAAACCGTTCTGCCTCTTCATAATCATAAAATACTTTTATCATTTGGCTATTTGAGTTTTTCAACACTTCTGTAACACCATTTGTGTTACGTGCTATCACAAACATGGTCAACTCCAGGTTATGTCTTAAACAATAATATTGTTATAAGAGTATTATCTCATATTTTGGAAATATTGTATACATTATTTGGAAGATTTTAAAAATTTATTTTAACTAAATGGGAGTTTTTCTAATTTATTTCTCTATTAATTGACCATTCACAATTCCATTGAGCTGACTCCAATTCTCTATTTCATATGTAGGTAGTATAGTTGTTGTGTTTTCCTTTTGGTTTGGATTAAACCAGCATGTATCTATTCCAAAATGGTTTCCACCTTGTATATCAGAAGTAAGAGAATCACCAACCATCAATACTTTAGACTTTTCTGTTATTCCTAATTTCTTAAATGTATATTCAAATATAGCAGGCTGTGGCTTTTGATAACCAGCTTCTTCTGAAGTGATGATAGCTTCAAACACATCCTTCAATGGGGAACCCTTGATCCTAGCATGCTGGGCAATTTGAAATCCATTTGTTAATATAGCTAAACGACAGCCAGCCAGACTAGCCAGCATTTCCTCCACCCCAGAGATTAAGTGGATTTCTCTACCTAGATTTTCTATGTACTTATGACTTACTGCTTCCAAATCTAACTTTAGATTATGTTCTAAAAATAAACGTTTGAATCTCTCTATTTTAAGCAGCTCTAGCGTTGTAACGCCCTGTTCTAATTCGTCCCATAAAACCTTACTAATTGTCTTGTAGCTGCCTAAGTAATCTTGCAAACCGTTTGGCAGTCCATATTCTAAAAATAATTGATGGAATGCATTTCTTTCGGTCATTCCAAAATCGAATAAGGTATCGTCCAAGTCGAACAATATAACCTCATATTTCATTTATATCTCCGCCTCTCTAAGCTTATTTTAACACCTGGGAAGAAAATGGACAGAAAAAAAGACCCCAACCAGAGGTCCTGAACAATTATTCATCTCTTACTGGTCCATCCATGGTAGATACCCAGAAGGTTATAATAATGGATCCGATCAGTACGATGAAGGGGGCATAAAATATTAGGAATTTCAACATAACGTTCATTCCTCCTAAGCGTGATTTTTCTTTTTCCCTTTTACATAATCTTTATTGAACAGAAATAGCTTAAGTAGTAGATATAAAGAAGGGATTAACAAGGCTAGCCCTAGAACAAATGCGATGATTAAAGAAATTGCCATGGCCTCATTTGTAAAGCTATCGTGTATAGATAAGTATGGATAAAGTAAATACGGTAAATGAGAATACCCATAAGCAAAAAAAGCGATTAAAAATTGTCCTGCTAGAAGTCCAAATGCTAGACCATATTTTTTCTTTTTCCACAGTAACCAAACTGTACCTAAGAACAGGAGGAAGGACAAACCAAACGTCCACCAAATATCAAGCATATTATTATAATGCTCCACATTGTGTGAGCGTAATTCTACCATTATTCCGCCTGCAGTTATAATCGTTGGAAAAGACCAAATCAATGCGTACTTTCTCATCAGTTGAGTTGCTTTTGGGTCCCCTGCCTTATTGGCATACCAAGTTAAAAAAACTGCGGAAATATACAAAACAGAGGTCAAGCTTAAGGCGACAATAGACCAAGTTAACGGACTAGTGAACAAGGCATCATAATTTAAACTTGGTGATCCGTTGATCATATCAACGAAACCACCCTCTGAAATAGTTAGTACGATAGATAATGAAGCCGGTAGTAACAATCCAGATAAACCATACATAAAAGAATACCCTTTGTGTCCTCTGGATCCATACGTTTCAAAGGCATAGTAGGACCCTCTGATGCCAAGCAATATTAATGCTATGCCCACTGGCACGAGAAGAGTAGTTCCATAATAGTAGGCAGTCTTAGGAAAGAAACCAATAATGCCAACGAAGAAAAATACGAGAAATACATTTGTTACCTCCCATACTGGGGATAAGTATCGTTGAATAATATTGCTCAGTATATGTTGTTTACCAGTTATTAAGCTATATGCATTAAAGAAGCCGGCACCAAAATCAATGGAGCCTACTATTACATAACCAAATAGAAAAGTCCATAAGACGGTGAGGCCTATAATCTCTAAACTCATGTAATATCACCGCCTTTGCCCGATTTTCTATCCTCTATTTCCTGCTCAACAGGATTTCTTCGGAACATCCGAGTAAGTACTACGACACTACCAACTCCAAGTACTAAGTAAAGACCTGCAAAAAGGATTAACATAAAATCTACCTGCCCACTTGTGGTTGCTGCATCTTCTACCCTCATGATTCCTCTTAAAATCCAAGGCTGTCTTCCTACCTCTGCTAGCCACCAGCCAGTCTCTATTGCAATAAGAGCAGCAGGACCTCCTAAGACGAGAAGCCAGCGAAAAAACTTAGAATCTACAAATGACCATTTGAAACGTTTACCTAACCAATAGAATGCGGACAGAGCTGCCAGTCCCATGCCAATAGCTACCATGATATTAAAGAGATAATGGATATAAAGAGGAGGCCTTTCATCTTCTGGAAACTGATCGAGCCCAATAACCTCCGCAGTTGGATTAGAGTATGCTAATATACTCAAAGCATAAGGAATCTTAATAGCATATTTCACTTCACCATCATCTAAAATTCCAAACAAAATAAGATCAGCATTTTCCTGTGTCTCAAAATGCCATTCAGCCGCTGCTAGTTTTTCCGGCTGATACTCTGCTAAATATTTTCCGGAAAAGTCTCCTATAATAGCAGTTGCAATTGAAAAGATTAATCCTAATTTTACAGTTAAATATAAAGCCTTTTTATGATAAACATGGTTAGAACCCTTTAACAAACGGAAGGCAGCAATGGAAGCGAGGACAAAAGCAGACGTCATATACGCGGTTACCACTACATGGGCTACCTTCGTAGGCATTGCAGGGTTAAACATTGCTAGGATTGGATTAATGTTCACCATTTGCCCATTTACCATGTCAAATCCTTGCGGTGAATTCATAAAAGAATTTACAATCGTGATAAACACTGCGGAAAAGGAAGCCCCTACTGCAACTGGTATGAGCAATAATAAATGCTTCTTCTGATTTTCAAAACGATCCCAAGTGTAAAGATAAATTCCAAGAAAAATAGCCTCAAAGAAGAAAGCAAAGGTCTCCATAAACAAGGGTAGGGCAATCACATTGCCGGCTAGCTCCATAAAATTTGGCCACAATAAGGAAAGCTGCATCCCGATTGCAGTTCCCGTTACAACTCCTACTGCAACCGTAATAACAAATCCTCTTGCCCAGCGTCTAGCTAGTAATATGTAATGTTCATCATTCTTTTTTATACCAACCCACTGAGCAATCATAATCATCAAAGGAACTCCAACGCCGATTGTCGCATAAATAATATGAAAAGATAAGGTTAACTCGGTTAAGACACGACTATAGAAAACTGAATCCGCATTTCCCATACTTGACTCTCCTCACCCTCCAAAAATTCTTCCAGCAATAGATAGTATCATAATACCTGCCACTACAAAGGCGAGCCACATTAAGTATCTCTCTTGTCTCTTATACACTAATCATTCCTCCTTTATATTGCCCAGATATATTATTAAATTATTCCCAATATTATTGGATTCATAACCTTTTAGAGAGGAAAGTCAAAAAATAAAAAATACTATCTTAACGGATCCATTGAAAATTTGTAGAAGTAAGAAAATATTAGGAGAATATTTTGTTTGTTAAAGTGGAGGGTACAAAAGAAGGATTTGTAATTTGAAAAAATGATAAATAGATTGTAATTCGAAAGTGATGTTTTATTCTTCCCCCAATGAACAAACTTGAGTTATTGATTGCAGCGACTCCTATATAACAGGCTTTCTTATAAAAAAAACCAGTATTTCTAATTAAAAGAAATACTGGTTTCATTTTATGGTCTATCTTGCTCACGGATTTCATCGATTGGAACAAAGACATCTATATGTCTATATAAGTTTTGGAATGTGGCAGGAATAGTTCCTCCATACTCTCCATCCAAATTTAAGAGAACTTTATCTTCAGATGTCACTTTAATGTGCTGGGCTTTTTTATAAATGACATGAGGATCTTCTAAATGTTCCCCGCGGATAGCTAAACTGGCAAGTCTTATAAACTCCGCAATATTTACTTTCTTTAAGATAAGCAACGAAAAGTTTCCATCATTAATACTTGCATTTGGAGCAAGCTTCTCGAAGCCGCCTACGGAGTTTGTAAGACCCACAAGGAACATCATAGCTTCATCCTCAAATACCTCACCGTCATACTCTATGCGAACCTTCGTGGCATTAATCGATGGAAGCATTTCAATTCCTTTTAAGTAATAGGCTAGTTGTCCAAGCATTGTCTTTAATTTACTAGGAACTTCATAAGTAAGTTCTGTAATTCTTCCTCCGCCAGCAATGTTAATAAAATAACGATCGTTGACTTTACCAACGTCTACTGGAATAGTATCACCCTGCACAATAATTTCTACTGCGCGTTTAATATCCCGAGGAATATGAACTGCTCGAGCAAAATCATTTGTCGTTCCCATTGGAATGAGACCAATCTTCGGGCGATTTTCAAATTCACTTACACCAGCAACAACCTCGTTCAGTGTTCCGTCTCCCCCAGCAGCAATAATTATATCAAAATTATTTTCTACCGCTTTTTTTGCTGCACTAATTGCATCTCCTTCACCAGTCGTTGCATGGCAGGACGTCTCATATCCAGCTATTTCTAAAGCCTCCAACACTTCTGGAAGATGTTTCTTAAATAATTCTCTCCCTGAGGTAGGATTGTAGATAATTCTTGCACGCTTCATACGGATTTCCTTTCTACTTTACAATTTCTTCATTATAAAGACTCTATTTCCTCACAAAAAGTTCCTAACATAGGAAAGAGCCGACTAAAGCCGACTCCCTTAAATATGCGGTTCGCTTATTTTTGAAGAATAGGCAGCCAGCTACTGCGGATTTCTTCGTAAACTGCCAAGTGAAACTCTTTGTTTGCTATAAATTCCTGTGTCATTTGCTCATAAAATTTCTTTTGGATGTCTTCGAATGCCGGATCTTCTTTATCAGGAAACTTGGCTCTTCCTTCCATCACAAATTTTTGGACCATTTCAGCACGAGGACCCCATTTAGAAATTACTTCTCCGTCCTGACTTAACAATAAATAAACTGGAATGGAGCGCCCACCATTTGTTAAGTATTGGTCCATCAGCTCTAGGTTCTCATCGCGGTAGACAGTGCGAATGTCCAAATTTCCAGCTTCTGCAATCTTTCGTACAATCGCATTATTCATCATGGCATCACCACACCAGTCTTCTGTAATAACTAATATATGCGGCTTTTCTGCTTTTAATATCTCAATGAATTCATCATCCGCTGGAACTTGAAATTGGTCGTATATACGAAAGGATTCCTCTTTTTTGGTAGTCATATCATTCATATACTGCTCTAAGGTTTTAGCTTCTTCAAAATATTGCTGTTCAGTTTTCAATGAAAAATCCCCCTTTTTTCTTAAGTATACTTTCTTTACTCAGTTGTTTCAAACAAGTTGTTGACAGCTGACCTGATCAGGATTAAAGTAGTTATTATTTTACATCCAATAAAAGGAAGTGTCCCAATGGAGAAAAAGCTCTCTTTTTCACCGCCTGTTGTGATTGCAAGTAGCTTTGCCACCTTAATCTTTCTAGGAACAGTTTTGATGAAGCTTCCTTTTGCTACGACAACTCCGATTTCCTGGGTGGATGCCTTCTTTCTAGTTACATCAGCTACCACCGTTACAGGTCTCAGTGTTTTTGATCCTGGTAGTACTCTAACAATGTTTGGCGAAATTGTATTACTAGTCTTAATTCAATGTGGTGGTATTGGGTTAATGACGTTTGCAATCGCTATACTTATTCTTCTTCGCAAAAAAATTGGTTTGCAGCACCGTATTTATTTGCAGGAATCTTTTAATCAGCCTTCTATTGGAGGTATCGTCAAGCTAGCTAAGCATATTCTCTTATTTGTTCTTCTTACAGAGAGTATTGCTATCGTCTTCTTAACACTCCACTGGATACCAAGGTTTGGCTTTGGAGATGCATTATATTATAGTTTGTTTCACGTAATTTCTGCCTTTAATAATGCAGGCTTCTCATTGTTTCCGGACAATTTAATGGGCTTCACTAGTGATCCTCTAGTTATATTGATTATTACTAGTCTAATAATCATTGGAGGAATTGGATTTGTCGTAGTAATAGATATCTCTCGCAAAAATAAATTTCGTGCATGGTCACTACATACCAAGCTTATGATCGTGGGCACATTAATAATAAATGCAATAGCTACACTTATTCTTTTAATCTTAGAGTTTAATAATAATGATACAATTGGCAAAATGGGAATACTAGAGAAGGTTATGACGTCTTATTTTAATGCAGTAACTCCAAGAACGGCAGGCTTTAATATGATCGATTATGGCCAAATGGAGGACCCATCTCTATTATTCACAATGCTTCTCATGTTTATCGGTGCAGGTAGTGCCTCTACGGCTTCTGGCATAAAGCTTACTACCTTTATTGTCATCATAGCAGCAACGTTTGCATTTTTCCGTCAGCAGGAGGACCCAGTGCTATTTAAAAGGTCCATCTCACGAGAAATAATTATCAGGTCTCTCGTTATTAGCACAGTTAGCTTAGCAACCGTTTTTATATTTGCTTTTGCTTTAACTATAACAGAGCAGCTTCCTCTGCTCCCTTTGCTATTTGAGGTGTTTTCCGCATTCGGAACTGTTGGTATCTCAATGGGCATCACCTCTCAGCTTTCAGAGTTAGGCAAGGTATTCATTTGTGTGTTGATGTTCTTAGGTAGAATTGGACCACTCACGTTATTTTTCATCTTAACTAAACCGAAAAAGGTTAAATATAAATATCCAAATGACCAAGTGTTCACCGGTTAAGGATAGAAACACCCCTGCACTAGCCTGTCTGCAGGGGTGTTTTTTTATAATCGGACGGTTATATGCAATAATCGGTCGGTTCTGGCTAAAAATCGGTCGGTTTTCTTTCATAATCGGTCGGTTCCGCACGATAATCGGTCGGTCCAGTCCATGCCGTTCCCTAGCTGAGACAGTTTTTCTTAGTCCCATTCTTAAAGGTAATGATCTCATTTATTCTCGTATGTATGCTGTCATTTTTATAGAAGATTGCACTGCCGTCTGGTAGGGCATAGATTGTTCTATCATTAGAAAGAGTCAGCAGCTCCTCATCTGATTCTGGAAGATAATGAACCTCTACACTAAAGTCGACTAATCCTAATCCCTGCAAAATAATTGTGTCTGGATAGTCCTCATCCTTTGTTAATATGCAGTCTGTGCAAAAAGCTAATGCACCTGCGCTATAGCCAATCATTAAGCCTGGAAAACTACTAATTACAGCAGTCAGCACTTTATCCAAAATAACCTGAAGTATACGCTCAGGTTGTCCTCCTATAATATAAAGAACATCATACTCTTCAATCATGTTAATCATGTCTTCTTTTGATAGCTTTTCATGCAACAAA
>NZ_JBAEAP010000124.1:0-2507 GCF_056205495.1 Psychrobacillus sp.
GGCCAATATGCCCCGCCTAACATAGCGAAAGCCACAGCCAGCAAGGAAACGATAACTCCACTTTGACTAACGGTTTTGGCTAGTGAAATGATTAGTAATGCTATCGCCAAAACTAATAATACATAAATACTAGATATAATAATTATTTCCGAGAATGCTCCATACATATTAGTTTTCACGATAAATCTGAACACCAATAAAACTAAAAGCATTTGCAAAAAACCAATTAGAAAGCTAAAAGATAAATGCCCAAAATATAATTTAGTTCTACTAATAGAAGCTAACTTTAGACGATTCCAAACTCCTGTTCTTTTATCTTCCAATATAAATTGAACATTTGTTGAGATGGTATAAAATACAAAAAAGAGCATATAACCAAATAAACTTTGTAGAGCTCCATCATATCGAAAAGTTTGCTTTTCATTCATAGCACTAATCTCGATTTCGAAGGCTTCCTCATCGTCTAAAATTCTAGTCACTTCCTTCCACTTATCCCTACCGCCAACTTCTACTATTCTTTTCTCAAAGGCAATTTCGTTATATGCAGCTTCTATTACTAAAGATACATTTCTAACGACATCTGTTTCTGCACTACTCAAGACTGTATACGTAGACTCTGTAAGCAAGACTCCTATTAAGTCAGGGTCTCCCTCTATCTTCGCTTCCAACTCAGCGTTAGACATTAATTGAAAAGAATAATCCTCTAAAGACTTTAATTTATCTAATACGTCACTACTTATTTGGGAATTATCATTAGAGATAAAAATCGCTTGCTGGCCACCTACACCGCCACTAAGAACATAAGCGAGGACAACTGTCATAATGGTCATTGTTAGAAGAACCAACGGCTTTCGCTTTAAATTTTGAGCCCTTGCAATCCAAATGCCCTTCATGATGTCACACCTCTTTTAGGAAATACTATAATGGACAAGCTGATACATATTAATAGGCCAATAAATAACACATACATCTGTGGCCATATCACACCAACTGAATCACCGGTTTGAATAGAAAGAATTGCTTTCATAGTGGCTCCGTTAGGGGTATAGCCTCCAATGTCACCAAGCGTCTCGGATACATCACTAATTTTAAAGAAGGAGCCTCCTAGGAAGGAGAAAATAGTAATCACTAATCCATTAAACACATTAGCAATACCTTCAGTTCCCGTTTTAAATTGTAAGGCGGTTAAAAGTGCTGAAAGTCCCCCGATAAATAAACTGAAGCTAACGACTATTACACTCATAGCCTGTATGCCAACCCAGTCTATTCCCAGCACCAGGCTTCCATAAAGCAAGATGATCGCCTGTTGCAGTAACGCTACAATTGCCCCTGTTATAAATATAGAAAGAGTGTAATAGGTTGAGGATACCCCTGCTAAAAGGATTCGGTCATAAACCTTCCAATATACTTCCTGTAACGCAAATCCTGCCAAAAAGGAAGGTATATAAAGAGCAAACATTACTAGCATTCCCACAGAGTAATAAACGGAAGCTGGAATAGTACGTTCTCCCTCATTCATTACATGCTCTAATTTTTGTACTGCAATTGTTTGACCCATTACTTCGTTTAGAGTTATACCCACTTTATTTAACGCCATTGACTGGCTAAACCCTTTTTTCCACTCCTCAAGAATGGAAGCAATTATAGATGCCCTAATTTCGTTCTCTTGATTTAATAACAACTCAAAACTAGGCTTATTTCCTTGGTCAAAATAAGATTGTTTAATATAATCTAATCTGAAATTATCAGGAATGACTAAGATACCATCGACATTATTACTCTTTCTTAAATCTTCTAGATTGGATAGATCGTCGTTACTTGTTTTTACATATTTATCCATTCCCTTAGAAATGAGAATTGAATTTTGCAAAACGTTAGTAGGATCGTTTTCTTCAAACGTTTGCAATAGAGTATTAAGAGTTGACCCTTCCAGTCCAGACTCTTTTAGAAAGGCTGTAATAGATGCCTGTTCCTTCTCCCAGCTAGTTTCATCTATAATTACCAAGTGAGCCTGAATAGCAGAAGATTCGTCTGTATCCATGATTCCCGCCAAGGCTGATGATAAAATAGTAATCAAGATAATAGGCATAGCTAAAAGGATAATAAGCGGCTGCTTATTACGAATAATCATCTTTAGTTGCTTACTAATTAAGTTTAAAAGCATTCTTTTTCCCCCTAGTCTCTCAAAGCTCTTCCTGTTAAATGTAAAAAAACATCCTCGAGAGAAGGAATTTTAACTACTGCAGAAGTAATCGTCACTTCATTTTCGGCAGCAACTGCAAAAATACTTGATAATGGCTCCATAAGCTTAGAAAGAGATACTAAAAGCTTTCCTTCTTCCCTATGGATGTTAGCAGTTGGAAAATGCTTCTGTAAGCTTTCCTCAAAAGCAACTGAAAGCGAATGACCCTTTAACTCAATTGTTTGTTGGTCGGAAACTAAAGACTTTAATTCCTCTTTTGTTCCCGATGCAATAATTTCACCTTGATCCATAATGTATATCTTTT
>NZ_JBAEAP010000125.1:0-2060 GCF_056205495.1 Psychrobacillus sp.
AGGTCTTGCTGAAGCAATCCAAAAGAATTTTCCAGAAACGGAAGCCTTGGCGGGTACGGCAACAGCGGGTATTCCTCATGCAGCATGGGTAAGTGATGTATTAGAGCTTCCTATGATGTATGTACGCTCTAAGGCAAAGGAGCATGGTAGAGGAAATCAAATCGAAGGAAAAGTAGTGACAGGCCAGAAGGTAGTAGTCGTCGAAGATCTAATTTCCACTGGAGGAAGTAGCTTAACAGCAGTTGAAGCGCTTCAAAAAGCTGGGTTAGAAGTACTTGGAGTAGTAAGTATTTTTACATATGGACTTCCAAAAGCAGAGGAGTCTTTTAAAGAAGCAGAGATAAACTTTGTCAGCCTAACTAACTTTGAGACTTTGGTCAATGCGGCGCAGGAAGTAGGAACTATTACAGAAGCGGATATTCCGATGCTTACTAAGTGGCACAATGATTTGAAGCAAGGGTTATTAAAATAAGGAAGTGATCGCCTTCTCATTTTTAATTGAGAGGCGATTTTTTAATGGATGAATCAATTTCATAATCATTTGACTCACTTATCCTAGTTGAGCTGTCCTTGAATCAAAGCAACCTAAAGAAGCTTACAGATTTTTGCATAGTAAAAGAGAAAGAAGTGAGATTACTTCTTTCCCTGTTTATTCAAAGAAAGCTAGATTTATTAGTCTACTGTTACAGCAAGCTCTTTTACTAATATAGAAGGTGATCCATAGCCTCCAGGCTGAAAGGTAAGATCTGATGCAATGGTATCTATGTTTTTCATAAGGTGATAGAAGTTTCCAGCAATAGTCATTTGGTTTATAGGTGATGCGATATTCCCGTCTTTAATATGATATCCTGTTGCTTCCACAGAAAAGTCACCTGAAATAGTATTTGTTCCAGAGTGTAGCCCAGATAAATTAGTTATATAAATGCCATTTGGAAGATCACCTAATAACTGATCTCTGCTTTGCTCCCCAGGAGCAATATATAAATTTTGCGGTGCTATAGTTAAAGTACCTTTGTAAGAGGATTTATATGCATTTCCAGTGGACTCGCAGCCATCAATCTTAGCAGTCTTCCGGTTGTGTAGAATAGTTTCTAATGTTCCATTAGAAATAATTGTTTGTTTTTTGGTAGCAACTCCTTCGCCATCAAACGAAGATCCAGAAAAAGCATCAGGGTGGAAAGGGTCATCTACAAGAGTCAGTATATCTGATCCTATTTTCTCTCCAACTTTTCCTTTTAAAAGTGATTGGTCCTTTTGAGTATTTTCAGCAGAGAAAATTTCAGAAAAGGTTGCTAGGAGAGAGGCAGCGGAATCATGTCTGAATACGACTGGGTATTTTCCGCTCGGGATGGTTTTACCCCCCAAGTAAGATAATGCTTCTTTTGCTAGCTCAGTAGCAATTTCATCAGCATTCAAAGAATAAAAATCACGAGTCATTTTAATAACGTGCCCGGTTTTCATTTCATTATCAGCTTTTACAACTGCAGATACAAAAATATAAAGTCCATTTCTTTCATCCTGCAAAGAGAGTCCTTTATTATTAATCATTAATCGTTCGGAATTAAAATCTTCTAGCATGCAATAATTTAAAGTAGTTATTCTTGGGTCGTATGCCAGTACTTTTTGTTCAATGGCTTTTATAAGTTCAATCTTCTCAGGAATTCCTATCTTCTTTAATTCAGGATTACAAAAGCTATGCTGGACATATTCTTTACTTCCCTCGAAAATAGAAGAATTATCACTTTCATCTAAGATTTCAGCGTTAGCCTTGGCGTTTTCTACCAAGAAGGCAATCGAGCTCTCATCTATTTTTTCTGTATAAGCATAGCCCATGTTTCCGTTATACAGACCTCTAAACCCTATGCCAGCTTCTTCAGAGGTTTCATAACTATCTACTTCTCCATTAAAAATCATACATTTAAATGAATCTGATCTTTCGTAGTAAGCTTCTGCTTCAGAAAATCCAGTGGCTTTTGCTTGTTTAAGCAGCTCTTTTTGAAAGTCTGTTATATTCATCATTATTCCCCCTTTGTTCCACCAACAGTGATTTCACTTACACG
>NZ_JBAEAP010000126.1:0-5941 GCF_056205495.1 Psychrobacillus sp.
CTTTTTTAATACTTTCTCTATTTTCTAAGAATGATTTAATGTAATCCTCGAAAAGAAAAATTTCAGACCTATCAGCATATCCATCTTTTTCTCTTTCTTTAAGTGGGGCGAAGAGGTGGGCTGATCCCATCCACGTATCTCCAAGAGCAGACAAAAAGATAAGAAGAGAACGCTTACGTAATTCGGGATCAAGATGATTAAAATATTTAAAGTAATCGTCATAATATTCGTATCTCCATTGGCCGTTCATATCAAATAAATAATTACCTTCTTCAATCCCTCGTAATATCTTTTTAGCTTTTTCAATTGGAGTTAGTGACATTGGGATTCTTCCTCTCGTCTTCAATATTTTAGGTTAATTAAGGTCTAGGGTACATTGTTAGGATAACATAATCATACTTGGTGCCACCCCATTGGAAAGATTTCTTATATATAACCTGTATTTTTTTCCATTAAATTATTTGGTTACATAGCATAAGTAGATTGAAATTTCCCTGCAGTTGTGTTTTTAATCTATCCCTCTGTATATCTCATATAATCAAAAATATGAAAATATCCGTAGGAGTTCAAGTCTCTTATCTAAATCTACTAATAATGAATTCATCGTGATAATCGCAGATAAAATTCGCATGGAGAACATGGGTAGCTGAAAGGGTTAGAATACTCTTATAACTGATACTGATTACCAGTAAATAGTGCCTTTATTTTATGCTTATTTTCGTAGAAAAAGGTAATTTTTGTTTTCCCAAAATGAAAAAGATTTATGAATGAATTTTATTACTATGATAAAATGAGATTAACTAACTAATTTCCAGAAAATTCATGGTATTATCCGACTTATTCATATATATTAAATAAGTACAATGATTTGTTCTTCGAATAGTCATTAAGACTCAGAAGTTTTGAAAGTAAGTATTTTTGTGTGTGAATTTAGATTTCAAATATAAAGGAGTCATTTCAAAATACATGAAGTAAGTAGTTAAGATAATATGGAATGGGTGAGAAACTTGATAATAGAAGATAATGATCACATAACCTTGTCTGTAAAGGATGGTAAGGTTTTTCTTTTTACCAAAAGAGAAGGAGACAGTTTGAAAAAATTTGAAGAATATCCTCGAAAAAATCCTCGCTTTAAAATTACAAGCTTTATGACATTAAAAAAAGCTCTATCGGCTAAGTCTACGGAACCAATCGAAATTGGAAATTGGATTGATTTGGTTGAGTTAGATGTTAGCTTAGACTATATGCAGGCACTTATAACCGTTAATGAATCAACAAGCTATATTGAGGAAAATATAATAGAAGTACAATCTCAAATACATATTGCATTAGAAAAAAATAATATTACATATGGCAAAAAAAACATAGATATATTGTCTTTAAAGCCCGGAAAACCGTTTATTATAGCTCAAGGTACACCACCTCAGAAAGGTTTAGATGCACAAGTAAGCTATTTAGCGCAGGCTGAAAAAAAACCGGTTATTAATGAAGATGGTAAAGCAGATTATTTTGATATGAATTTTTTAAAAGAAATCCATGAGGGCTCATGGTTAGGAGAGAAAATACCCGCTAAAGAAGGGGTGGATGGGACGAATGTATATGGGGAAACTGTTAAAGCAGCTCCTGGAGACGATATCACCCTTAAATATGATCCCAAGACAGCCTACGAAATAGAGGAGGGAGGAAAAATTGTACTTCGCTCGAAAACAAAAGGTGTAATTGGAGAAGTAAATGGGGTTCTCTCTGTATTAAAGCATTTGGTAGTTGACGGAGATGTCGGTATAGAAACAGGAAATTTGAAATTCGATGGATCAATTCAAGTGAAAGGCACTGTAATGGCTGGCTATTCAGTAATTGCTTCTGGAGATGTGTCTATTGAAGGGAAAGATGGAGTTAATTCAGCTGAATTGATCAAGTCTGCTGAAGGAGATGTCTTTATAAAAGGAGGCATTTTCGGACGGGGAATAACAAAGGTGGAAGCTCATAATAATATATATCTTAAACATGCAAATGAATGTACATTAGACGCAAAGGAAAATATACATATCGGTTTCTATGCCCTTGGTGTTACTATGTTTGCCAATGAAATTATCTTGGACGAACGTAAAGGGAAGATTATTGGTGGAAAAGCTGTGGCTGTTCATTCGATTACTACTGCATATAGTAGTAATAGTATGGAAAGGAAGACAGAGTTAATTGTACAGGGGATCGATCGAAAAATTTTAACTGAAAATGCAAAGATGCTAGCAGAAAAAATAGTACAGCATCAAGAAGAATCGACTAAATTAAACTATCAAATCAGTCAGCTAGGTCAGTTCAAAGGCAAAATGACAACGCAACAAAATGGAATGTATGAGCAGGTTAAACAAAAATATAATCTCCTACAGCAAGAAATGCAAGAAGCTGATAAGGAAATCCAACGAATTTTAAGAATGCTAAGAAGTAATACAGACTATCATGTTAATGTTACAAAAGAAGCTAATCCGGGTACCTATATACAAATAGGTAATAAATCTACCTTCGTAGCAAGTACTACAAAAGGAAAATTTAAGTTAGAAAATGGGGAGTTAAATGTCTAATATACCTGTATATGCGCATAGAGGTGGAGCGACAAAGTATGTAGAGAATTCTTTAAAGTCTTTTGAAGCTGCAAGTAAAATAGGTGTAGATGGTATTGAAATGGACCTACAGCTTTCAGCAGATGGAATTGCTTTTGTGACCCATGATATAGACTTTTTTAGACTAGCTGGTCTCAATAAAAGAATCACTGATATGGCGGCGGAGGAAATTCTTAAGCTAAAGCTGGGGAAAACGGTTGTGCGTAGGTTTTTATATTCAAGGGTGTTGAGCTTAGATGATTTTCTCATTTTTTTTAAGCAAACAAATATGAAGCTTAACGTGGAGTTCAAGGAATCCTTTCTTGGCAAAACCGAAAAAATTGAAGAGGTAGTCTATAAGACCGAATTTATTAAGGATGTGCATTATTCTTCCTTTGAAGAAAGTATTCTAGAAGTTATTCAAAGAATGCCTATAAAAACAAAAACAGCTTTCATTGGTAAAAAGAGTTCTAGTTGGGATCAGATATTGTCTAACCGTAACTATGAGGCAATACATCTTAACAAAAAGTTTTACGGAACGGATTTAATGAACAAGATTTGGGATGCTGGATTTCCCATGCGTTTTTATAACATTAAGGGTACCGAGAAATATTTGAAAAATCCTCATGAGTCAGTTATAGGTTGGATCACGGATTATCCAAGGAAAGTAATAGAACAGCAAAATCGGACGAAAAGATAAATAACTTTGCTAAAATGAGTATTGAAGCTCGTAATACTATACGAATAAGGGTGAATCACCAAATGTGAGCTCTTTAAGCAAAAAAAGACACTCTCTGTTCATTTTGGACAGAAAATGTCTTTTTTTTTGTTCTTTTCTATTTGATACTTCATCAATGGACAAAGACAAACTGTGGACATTGATCTGATTATTTGAGTGCACTAATTATAAGTCAGTATCTTTTTTCTTTTGAAATCGAGGTGCTACTTTTCCATTTTTTCTATCTCTATTGAGTAGAAATCCTGCGAAGAATCCTAAACCTAAAACTGTAAATAGTAGACCACAAATAAACTGTATCGCCAATCCACCGAGTGGAAGTATTTGTAGACCAAAAAATGTATCTCTCATCAGTTTGATTCCAAATGCAGCTAAAATTCCAGGTATTAATAATACGATTAAAGCCAATAAACGAGCCACTTTTTTCACTCCTGTTCTCTACTATTTTAATTTTACATCCAAGTTTAGGATTGTCAATGTCAGAAAGTTACGGTATGATATAGAAGAAATGCAATAAGTTGCAGAAAAAAAGTGGGGGTGTGCATATTTTTGCAAAACATACTCATTGTAGGTGCTGGTAACGGTGGATATGCACTTCTCAAGTTAATAGAGCAGGCAGATTACCTTCAGGTTACTGCTATTGTTGATATTAATGATGAGGCTCCTGGAATGATCTACGCTAAACAACAAAATATACCAACCTATTCGGAATGGAAAAACTTGTTAAGCAATGATATTCAAATCATTATTGATGTGACTGGTCGAAAGGAAGTTTTCTATGAATTACTTCAAAATAGGCCTGCTACAGCTGTACTGATACCTGGCGAGATAGCCAACTTAATCGTTACATTAATAGAAGAGAAAAACAAATATATTCAAATTATTGATCAGAAAAAAGCATTACAGGAACTCATTTTTAATTCCATTGAAGAAGGAATGATTGGCATTAATAGCCAAGGTATTGTTAACTTTTTCAATAAGAGTGCCGAAAGAATGACCTCAATTCTTGTGGAGGAAGCTCTAGGTAAGCATGTAGCAGATGTGATCTCTTTAAGTGAATTACCGAGAATATTTGAAACTGGCAAGATTGAGCTTCACAAAGAACTTACTCTTGAAAGCGGTACCAAAATAGTCACTTCTAGATATCCGATGGTAAACGAAGAAGGAAAAAGAATTGGTGCTTTTGCGGTTTTTAAGGATATCTCTGAGGTCGTTCGTCTTGCAGAGGAAGTTACTAACCTTACGGAAATTCAAAAAATGCTCGAGGCTATCATTTATTCAAGTGATGATGCAATTTCGGTAGTGGATGAAGAAGGAAAAGGTATACTGATTAATCCCGCTTATTCTCGTATCACTGGATTTAGTGAAGAAGAGGTAATAGGAAAGCCGGCTACCGCCGACATTTCGGAGGGAGAAAGTATACATTTAAAGGTCCTTCAATCTAAAAAACCTATCAGAGGTGTAAATCTTCGAGTTGGAAAACAAGAAAAGGACGTTATTGTTAACGTAGCTCCGATTATTGTGAATAACCAGTTAAAGGGTAGTGTCGGCGTTATTCACGATATGACTGAAATGCGAGGTTTAATGAAGGAATTAGATCGAGCAAGAACTATTATTAGAACACTAGAATCAACTTATTCATTTGAAGACATAGTTGGGACTTCAGATGAGGTTAATTTAGCAATAGAACAAGCTAAACTAGCAGCTAACGTTCCAATTACCGTCCTTTTAAGGGGAGAGGTCGGTGCAGGAAAGGATTTGTTTGCCCACGCCATTCATGGTGAAAGTGGGCGTTCAAGCTATCCCTTTATCCGAGTTAATTGCAGTTCTTTAGAAGAACATCTTTTAGAACGTGAATTATTTGGATATGAGGAAGATGGTATCAAATATCCTGGTAAATTAGAAGAAGCATATAAGGGCACGGTTTTCTTAGATGAAGTTGGTGAGTTAACGAAGAAAACTCAAGCTAAGCTCCTACAGGTTTTGCGAGATAATATTATCATACCTATCGGGGCCACAACCCCGAAGCAGGTTGATGTTCGTATCATTGCTGCAAGTAGTCTTAACTTGGAGAAGGCAATGAGAGATGGCACCTTTAGGGAGGATTTCTATTTTCAGTTAAATAGAATGCCAATTCATATACCTTCTTTACGTCAAAGGAAAAAGGATATTCCGCTTCTTGCAGAACGATTGCTGGTTAAACTTAACCAAGAATTTGGGAGAAATATTGAAGGATTCTCAGAGGAAGCTCTTGAGATGCTATGTCTTTACGATTGGCCAGGTAATGTCAGAGAGTTAGAGAATATTATTAGCCGCTCAATGATTTTTCTTCAATCGAATGAACGATTAGTAGATGAACAGCATTTACCAAAATCGATGCTCCAGTTGTCACAAGGGGAGGATGAAGATTCGATTGCTCCACTTGCGGACCAAATGGATGAAATGGAGAAAAGAGTACTCGCCCAAGCGCTTAAAATTTGCGATGGCAATAAGTCACAAGCAGCTAAAAAGTTAAGTATTTCTCTTCGCTCATTATATTACAAGCTAGAAAAACACAATCTGGTGTAAAAGGAAAGTGTTCACGTAAATAGGGGTATTTACTATAAAT
>NZ_JBAEAP010000127.1:0-4927 GCF_056205495.1 Psychrobacillus sp.
TACGTCTCACCATAGTCATAGATTTTAATTTCCTTGTCATCAAGATAAATCGTACTATCCACATGTTCTGAAATAGTGAGATTTAACTCTTTGTAAGGTTGATTGATTTTCATCTTTACATAGCCGTCCACTAACTCTACGTCTTCAGCAATAGAGGGAACTCCTGCACCAAAGGTTTTAAACTTCGTGCTCTCTAATAGTAATTGTTCTTGATTTATTTCGTAGTGCTCTATCCATTCTTCTTTTTCTACGGAATGAATCCACCCTAAATCGAATTGTGTAGTCTTGGCATATACAATTCGGTCGGAAAATTCAAACACTAAAACAGGAAAACGAATGAAAAAAATTGCCAGGAGTATAAGTAAAATCCCTATACTCCCGAACAATTTTTTATTGCTCATCGTAATAACGTTTTGCTCCTGGGTGAAGATCACCGATTATACCTTCTTGTGCACCTTCAAGTGATATATCTCCAGCAGCTTGGTGAGAGTTTACTAGCTTAGGTAAACTTTCGAAAAAAGTTTTTGTTAATTTATATACATCATCTTCACTTAAATCACTTTTTACAACTAATGCATTCGGTACGGCAGCTGTAAATACAGACTCTGTATTGCTATATACATTGGCAGCGATTTCATAAGAGATGAAATATGGATGTTCTTTTGCAATTTCTTCTACTTTTTCTGGACTAACTGTCACTAAAACAATATCAGTCGTTTCAGCTAATTCCATAACAGATGCGTTTGGAATACCACTTGTTAAAAACGCAGCGTCAATTGTACCTGCATTTAAACCATCTGCCGCTTCGGCATAGCCTAGGTAATCTACTTTAATATCATCATACGTAATGCCATGACCATTTAAGAGAGTACGTGCGTTTACCTCTACACCAGAGTTTTGATCCCCTACTGCTACACGCTTCCCTTTTAAGTCTTCAATTGTTTCAATCCCAGCATCTGCTTTAGCTATAATTTGTACGACGTTGGGATACAGTGTAGCCATTGTGGAAACGCCTTCAATTGGCTCTTTAAAGCTAACTTCACCATTGATTGCCTGTGATAAAGCATCACTCATAACATAGGCCATTTCTATTTTCCCTTGTGCCATTAAATTTAAGTTTTCTACGGAAGACCCTGTCGTTTGAGTACGAGAATTGACATCATACTCCTGTGTATAGATGTCAGCCAATGTTGTACCAATAATATTATACGGACCTGATGCTCCGCCAGTTGCGATTGTTACGATGTTAGTAGACAATCCATCCTCTGATGAACTTTCCCCTGCACTACCACCATTTTCTGTATCATCCCCACACCCTGCTAAAAGAACCCCTGCAAATAACAAACTTGAAAAAAACGATAGTTTTTTCTTAGAAATCATTTATTAACTCCCCCTTATAAAATAATTATATATTACAAAAATTGCGAAATAAAGAATTTTAATTATATTCAGTGCATTAGGTTGTTTTTTCTCTCTAAATTTTATTAATAACTATTTTAACAATAGAGCTCTATGAAGCAGTGTTAGGACGTCACTTTCCTAAAAATAAAAACCCTCGCTTCTCCCTTCAAACAACTAGTTAAGAAAAGCTTCTCTCACAAGAAATTGGGGCTAAACAATATTAAAAAAAGACGGTTTAGAGGTGCATTATTACACTTCTAAACCGTCTTTTATGTTATCCAAACAATCTTCATAGTAAGTGGAGTCAATGTTCCAGATGTTAATCTAATTTTCTATCCCTGCAATTCCAAATCCTCCAGGTCCAGCATGGGTAGAAATCATGGCGCCGGCCTGCATCCATGTTATATTTTTAAAGCCTGCTTCCTTGGCCATTTTATCTATTCGACTCTTAATACTTTCATCGAGTCCGATAGAGTAAATCAGGTATAGCTGCTGTCGATCAATATCATATTGGTTCAAATAATCTTCTATGAGCTTTTCCGCCACTTTACTCATATTCCCACGGTATTTTCTAGTTGAAACAAGCTTTCCTTCTTTTAATTCAATGCATGGCTTAATTTTTAGCAAAGACCCTCCAATGTAAGCCATGTTACTTACCCGTCCACCTGATCTTAGAAAGTCTAAACTACCAGGGATGAAAGCCAGCTTTGTTTTTGGAACCACAGATTCTATTTTTTCTATGAGGCTAACATGATCCATGTTAGGTTCTTCCTCCAGTAAGGTGGCTGCATACAACACCACTGCGGCTAGTCCTCCTGTCACGTTTAGCGTATCGACCAGGTAAAGGTTTTCAAAATCCTCTGCTGCAATTAATGCACTTTGAAACGAAGCAGATGCTTTTGACGTATATCCAATATGAATAATGATACTCTCAGGAAAGTTGGTTCTAATTTTTGTAAACAACTCTTGATACTCATGTACATTCGTTGCTGTTGTAGATGGAATTTTTTTTGTGCGACTATGATAATCGAAGTCGTCCTCTACAGGCAACTCTCCATCCAAATAATCTTTCCCATCCATGACGACATGCATTGGTACCACTTGAATTTGATATTTTTCTACCAGGTCCTCCGGTAGATCCGCTCCACTCTCTGTCGATAAGATAATTTTTCTCATAATACATTCCTTTCAACTAAAGTAGTCCTTACAGCGTACTTATTAATTTTCACTTAACCTAAATATACACTAAAAGGGTAAATTATACAGTTAAATAATCAGAATATTTTAGACAATATTTCAATCTATTTTGTCTAAAATTCATCTATGATACTAACCTGTACCCTTTTGATCATAAAGATAAAAGCAGATCGTCTAGATATGCATTTTAGCACTTCTAGACGATCTGCTTTTTTGTATCATAAGCTTTTATTCTATTAAAGTAAAAACTGCACTAATCAATAGAAATGATACTGCTGTTATAAATTTTTTCATCCAATTCAACAACGGAAATTTTTTTGCCTGAAGGACTCCATTTGGTTTTCACATTTCCTATGTCTTGAACAATTTGTATGGATTCATCAGAAGATACTTCATATAGGTATAGTCCACTAACTTCTTCACCGTTTATGATAGAGCTTGACTGATATACAATCATTTGCTGATTCGAAGACCAGGAAGCGCCTGTCACATCAGAACCTTCTGCAATTGTACTTTGTATATTTCCATCAGTATCCGCGATTATTAGCTTTTTCGTATCCCCTGTTGTCTGCTTAACAAGTAATTGCTTTCCATCCGGAGATAGTGTGATTCTTTCTGCATTTTTCAATGGAAGTTTCTTTTTTTCTTTGGTGTTCCAATCCATCTTATATACTTGAAAGGAAGGGTTTTCTGTTGTTATATAGTAGATTTTTTCTTGCATTTTATGAACATTAAACAACTGCTCCTCCTGAAGCTCGGCAATCGGAGTTACATTCCCCTCCGTATCAGCCATAACTGCACCACCCGCATAGGAAGCACCGATTACGTGGTTCTCGTCAGTCCACTCAGCGGTATAGACACTACCAATAATATCCTCGGTAACAAGCGTTTTCTCCCCTTCCCCTAAACTCATCATATAATAGGCGATATCTCCAATAGAGTTTTCATAATATAAGAGGTGTTTTTTATCCGGAGACAAAGTTGCCCCACCGAGAAACATATCTTTTTGAGCTTTAATTGTTTTAAATTCTTTAGTATCCAAATTGTACACGTATATACTTCTAGGATAGAACTCTGCATTTTCTAACAAACTCATTTTTTTAAATTCCTGGTTTTCTTTTGCAAGAACAACAGTATGCTCATCGATCCAGTCGGTAATTTCCATTCCCTCATAATTTTCAATTTTTCCAATGGAAATTGGATCAACTTCGTTTTCGTTGCTTTCGTTTTCACTATCGATAATACCTTCCCCTGGCTTTTCTATGTCTGTTTTGTTTTCCTCCTGTTCGTCACTGCAAGCATAAAGAGTTAATAAGACTAGTAAGAGCGTGATAGTGCAAAGTATTAATTTTTTCATTTGAATCATCTCCCTTCTCTAATATCTTATGTAAAAAACATCTAATATCCTCCTTGCAACTAATTAAAATAATTTAACTGTTAGATTTATAGAGGATTTCAACTAAGCACTTACATTGCTTTTGCCATAATAGTTTTCTTCTTTAATTGACTTTTTTCAATTTTTTCACTCCCATTATGAGTGGACTATAAATATAACCCTTCAATTTTTTGGATATATAATACTCTTTAAAGTATTTTTTGAAAGGAGTGCTTACTATAAAATCTAATCCATTTCTATTGTTTTATCTTATTATTATTCTCGTATTATTTGTTTGTTCTGATACAAAAAGTGAGACTAGTTGGGAAAATTATAAAAAAAGTGTGCCGGAAACAGTAGAGTTAAATGACAATGGACTCTCGGAAGATGTTTTAAATCAATTAAAAATAACTATGTTTTCTACTATTCCTTTTGAAGTAAAACAGATCGTCATAACTCCTTTGCAGAATAAAGAAAATTCAAAAGAACCTTTGCTAATTGATATTTCATTTATTGGTAAGGAAGATGTTCTTTATGTGTCTAACCTTTTTACAAGAAGATCGAACCTTGGCAACATCAGAAACAGTAGAATTGAATAATGGAAAAGAGGCTATATGGGATGAAGAAGGAAGTGGCAAAGTTCTATCGTGGCATCACAGTGAAGCGAATGTTGTCATTGGTTTAATGATGACTACTCGGATAGGAGAGGAGAATGACTATACCGTTAAGGGTTTTCTGAAGATGGCTAATTCTATTGAATGAGCCTTGCAGATGTAAAAATTTTTCCTAAGTCATTACTCAGCTAACTCCAACCAAGTAACAACTAGGTAATGTCCTGGTGTCTGTGGCAACACATGGGGTATTTGGTGACACTCTATCGTTAAAAACGCATACTTTATAATCTTGGGAATAGTGAGTCATTGGAGCAACCTTTATTCGATTTTTTACTTGTAC
>NZ_JBAEAP010000128.1:0-1598 GCF_056205495.1 Psychrobacillus sp.
GACTATTGCTCGCAGTTACCTTATCAACTTGTTTTGCTATTCCTTCAATATTCTCTCTTACTTCTACGATTGAAGCCTCGACTCTACCAGCAAGCTTACGCACTTCTTGAGCGACAACATTGAATCCACGGCCGTGCTCTCCAGCTCGCGCTGCCTCAATAGCAGCATTTAATGCTAGTAAGTTCGTTTGTGCTGCAATTTCTCTGATAGTTTGAACAATCCCTTTAACTGAATCTGCCTGTTTTTGAAGGTTTTCTAATGTGTTTGTATTTTCTCTAGAACCAGCAGCAATTTCATCTATTCTTTCTAGTAGATCTTCGCTTCTTTTAATCCCCACTTCGGCACGGTTACTCAACTCTTCAGACATATGATTTAATTCTTCTGTAACACCCATTAGAATTTGATGACGTCCCGTTACGTTAGTAGCTACTTTGGTGACCCCAAGCACCTTGCCGTTACTCCCAAAAATCGGCATATAAGAAGCTTCTAAAAACACACTATTGCCATGTTTATCTTTTCTTTCTACCTTATCGAAAAATGACTTACCCGCAAACAGATCCTTCCAAAGCTTTTCGTATGCCGGGCTGTTCACAAAATCTGGAAAACAGAATTCTCTGTGGTGCATGCCTTTTACTTCACTTACAGTATAGTTAAGTTCTTTTGCAAAATTTTCATTAACATACGCAACACGGCGGTTCATATCAAAACGAATAATCGCTAAGTTTTTTTCAAGCGCCTCTACCACGGTCACATCATTAACTTCTTCTGTTTGTATGTAACTCATTTCTCTTCCCCCACGCCCTTTTTAATTGGGTGTATATTTTTCTAAATCTAGTATCGTTTCTCTTCCTAACACTAGCTTAGCTAGCTCTGAACCAACAAATGGCCCAGCCGTTAAACCAGATGCCCCAAGACCGTTCGCAAAATAAAAACCGTTTTGTCCCTCCAGCTTACCAAGTACAGGTAGAAAATCCGGAGTATACGGACGAAAGCCTACTCTTACTTCCTTTATTTTCTCATCTTTTAGGCTTTTTGCAATACTTATTGCATTATCAAGCAGTTCTTTTTTCCCTTCCTCAGTCACTTGAAAATCATACCCAGTATTTTCTTCATAGGTAGATCCTGCAACCACTTTTCCATTTTCAAAAGATAGCATATATTGATTAGTTGGAGGTAGGACTACTGGCCATTCCCCGGTAGACATATCATTCTCCAATTGAAAATGCATGATTTGAGCCTTCTGAAAGGTAACATTTAAATCTAAGCCTAACGTAGATGGAATTTCATTGCCCCAAGCACCGGCTGTTAATATAACCGCCTCTGCATCTGTCCGTACTCCGTCTATCCATAATTCATTGTTCTTCCAGACAGCTTCTCCATACACTATCTGTGCGCCTAGCTTTTTAGCTCCATTGATTAGAGCATCCCTCATAGCCTTGCCATCTACTCTTGCTCCCCCTTCTACGAAAAGAGCATGCCATTCACCTGAAATAATAGGAAACTTTTCTTTCGTTTCTTCGGGAGAAAGGATTTTTAGCTCTCCTATTTCTGGAGCATCCATTCTTTTTTCCAACGCTCTCTCTAACATCTTTTGCAGC
>NZ_JBAEAP010000129.1:0-3348 GCF_056205495.1 Psychrobacillus sp.
CCAGAAGATTTAAAATAATGAAAAGATTAATGGGTGCGGATATTTATTGAACAACAAACCGCTAGTCTGGTCTCCAGGATATAAGTAAATTACACTTTCACATCAAAATAATATTAATATAACGAATTGATACTAATAAAATATATATATTATCAAAAAACAACCGAAAAAAATTTTAAAAAAGTTTAGCTAAAGTTCATATAAGTGATTTATACTGTAAATCGAGGCGTATAGGAGGGACATATTATTCAACCTCAAAAAAGCTATATTTATTTTTTTGGCAAACTTTTGTTATATTAATATATCTTTATTGGATTGAGTTAATGTGTTTTCTTATGATCTGTTCTTCTAGTAGTCAGAACCATAGAGAAATCTATCGTCAAATAACATATATAAGAGGAGGAACATAGAATGTTTTTAGCAATAAAAGAAATGAAACATTCCAAAACACGTTTTGCAATGATTGGCACAATCATTATGCTAATTGCATGGCTTGTTTTTATTTTATCAGGCTTAGGTAATGGATTATCCACATTAGCTGCTGCAACGATGAAAAATATCGATGGAGATCTTTTCATATATGAAGAGGGCTCTGAAGGAACGATGATGAAAACGAAGGTGTCTGGAGCAATCGCAGAAGACATTGAGGGTAAATACGGTGTTAAGGAAGCTGCAAAATTTGGACAATCAACAATCATTATTCAAAATGAAGCTACTACCAACACAAAAGAAAAACATGATGTTGCCTTTATCGGGGTAGATCCTGGCAAATTTATCGAACCAAAAGTTGTAGAAGGTAAGCAATTAGATCCAAATGATCCATTTGGTGTACTAATTGATGAATCTCTACAGAAAAAAGGATATGAAATTGGCGATACGATTGTAGTAACTAGTTCAGACATCAAATTAAACATAGTAGGATTTACAACTGGCGAAACATTTAACCATTTACCTACAGTCTTTGTTGATGTTGCAACTTGGCAATCTTATGCCTTTGCAGCACCTGGTTCAAATAATGGTCTAGAAGATCCTGTAACGATGATTGCTTTACAAGGAACTTCAATGGAAGCTGACCAGATCGCTAAAGACTATGACTTAATTGAAACGTTCACGAAATCAGAAGCGGTAATGGGAATGCCTGGTTATAAAGAAGAAAGTGCCACTATTTACATGATGCTTGCCTTCTTATTTGCCATCTCTGCAGTTATTATTGCCGTATTTTTCTATGTATTCATTTTACAAAAAACGCAGCAGTTCGGTGTTATGAAAGCAATTGGTGCTTCAAACCGATTTATTAAAAATTCAATCGTCACACAAGTATTTGTTTTATCGTTAGTTAGCATTATCGCGGGTATCGGATTGACTTATTTGACAGCATTAGTCTTCCCAGAAGACATGCCATTCAACTTAGATTTTAATATGGTATTGATCTATGGAGTAGTTCTTTTAATTGTTTCTGTTTTAGGTTCCGTTATTTCCGCACGTCAAGTAACGAAAATCGATCCATTAACAGCGATTGGGAGAGTGGAATAAATGACAGGTTTAGTATTAAACAATGTAACAAAATCATTTAAAGAAGGCGATTCAACTGTTGACGCTTTAAAAAATGTTTCGCTAACAGTTGCACCTGGTGACTTCATCGCCATTATCGGCCCTTCTGGTTCAGGGAAAAGTACATTATTATCTATTGCCGGTGCTCTACTTCAGCCTACTAAAGGGGAAGTATTAGTAGGTGGTACAAACGTTGGTAACATGAAAGAAAAAGATCTTTCAGCATTCCGCCTAACGGATATAGGTTTCATCTTACAAACATCGAACTTAATTCCGTATTTAAACGTGCTCGATCAGTTGCTACTTGTTTGTAAAATGAAAGGAAAGGTAACTCCAGCAGAAAAAGCATTTGCTAAAGAACTGTTAACTGACTTGGGCTTAGGTTCAAAATTGTCCAAGTTCCCGAACGAATTATCTGGTGGGGAACGCCAACGTGTAGCAATTGCCCGTTCGTTCGTTAACAACTCAAATATTATTCTTGCAGATGAACCGACAGCGAGCTTAGACTCTAACCGCGCATTTGAAGTAGTAAAACAAATTCGCAAAGAGGTCAAAGAACGTAACAAGGCTGCTGTAATGGTTACGCATGATGAGCGTATGCTAGAGTTTTGTGACAAAGTGTACCGCATGGAAGACGGCGTGTTAACACTAGAAGGTTAAATTTTAGTTACTAATCTATAAGTTGTAGATTCATTGACTATAAAGAGATTCTCTATACAGCTAATTGGCTGGCTTAAGTTCTGTGTGATGGAACTTAAGCCAGTTTTTTTGTTTAGCTTTGTTAAAGTTATTGGTTGATTTTTACTATTTTTTTATTATAGTGATTGTAAACCTTACAAAAGTGTCAATTCAAATGACTATTAAAAAGTGGTTGTAGTCCGTTTTCCAGCTTTGTTTATGCAAGTAAATTTATAAAAAGGCTTTATCGAAGTCTGAAAGCCGTATCCAATATTGATTGGAGCGCCAGACGGCGACTCCAGCGGGATGAGTGAGACAGATAAGACATCACAACCACGCGCGTAAGCGATGGGTGATGGCTTATCGCTCACCCCGCGGAAAGCGTCCGGCTGGTGCGAAAAATCAATTCCACTTTCTAATGTAAAGATTTATGATCAACCCTACCCTTTAATTATAACCTTTTGTTTTAATCAATCAATATACTTCTGCTGTACGCCATATAAAACACCCCGAAAATGTTAGTTTCAAGTCTAACATTTACGGGGTGTTTCAAAATAAACGGACTTTGCTTAATCTTAAGAACTCTTCATACTACAAGTTGGTTCCATTCGATTCGATGACTTTCTTGTACCAATAATAGCTATTCTTCTTAATGCGCTTTAAATCATGTTCTCCCTCTTCATGCTGATTTACATAAACTAACCCGTAACGTTTTTGGAAGCCGTTTAGCCAACTTAACAAATCTGTGAAGGACCAAATGCAATAACCTAGAACATCGGAGCCATCGGAAACTGCCTCCTGAATGGCAATAATATGAGAACGCAAATATTCAATCCGATAATCATCTTGAACCACTTCTTCGGCTTCTAGCTTATCGTATTCTCCTAACCGATTTTCACTTATCAGAATAGGAAGACCATAACGATTAGTCATTCTACGTAGAGCAATTCTTAAACCTTCGGGATCGATATTCCAATCCCAGTTAGTGCGTTCTAAGTTTGGATTGGCAATTGTTTTATATAATCCCGGTATGCCAGTATCTTTAGACGTTCCTTTTTCACCAGTGGTATTCATTTCCGATGATCCAACACCGCCTACTAAAGGGTTTTCTTCAAAAGT
>NZ_JBAEAP010000130.1:0-19467 GCF_056205495.1 Psychrobacillus sp.
ACCGGAAGAACATCTAAGATCATCCAATCTGGCTTATTCCCTGAGTTACGGAATGATTCAACTACTTCTAAACGTTTAATCGCACGTGTACGACGTTGACCTTGAGCTGTTTTCAACTCTTCTTTTAGGTGTTCAGTTTCACTTTCTAGATCTATTTCTGATAATAGACGCTTAATAGCCTCTGCACCCATAGCTGCTTGGAATTTGCTTCCAAACTTATCTCGGTATGCACGGTATTCTTTTTCAGAAAGTAATTGTTTCTTTTCAAGAGGTGTATCCGCTGGTTCGATTACGACGTAAGAAGCAAAGTAAATTACTTCCTCAAGTGATCTTGGAGACATATCCAAAATCAGACCCATACGGCTTGGAATACCTTTGAAATACCAAATATGTGATACAGGAGCTGCCAATTCAATGTGTCCCATACGCTCACGACGGACTTTCGAACGCGTAACCTCAACTCCACATCGATCACAAACTACGCCTTTATAACGAACACGTTTGTATTTACCACAATGACATTCCCAGTCTTTTGTTGGACCGAAAATACGCTCACAGAATAACCCATCTTTTTCAGGTTTTAGTGTACGATAGTTAATTGTTTCAGGTTTTTTTACTTCTCCATAAGACCATGAACGAATTTTATCTGGTGAAGCTAAACCAATTTTCATATACTCAAAATTATTAACGTCTATCAAGGAGCCTACCTCCCTTTAGTCTTGAGTCTTTAGAAAGACCTTCCAAGTAGCTCTGCATAATGCAATTTAATACGGAAATACGGACAGGCATCACCTGTCCGATTTTTTATCTAATCAATTATTCCTGCTTTGCCTTACTCTAAGTTTCCAACTGGCTCTTCTTCATTAGCTAGTGGTAATAAACCAAGCGCATCAGCTGCCGGAATATCGTCATCTTCATCTAAATCGCGAAGTTCAATTTCTTCTTCGTCAATTGTTAACATCTTAACGTCCATACCTAAGCTTTGAAGTTCTTTAATCAATACTTTGAATGATTCAGGAACGCCTGGTTCAGGAACGCTTTCTCCTTTAACGATCGCTTCATATGTTTTCACACGTCCAACCACGTCATCGGATTTAACCGTTAAGATTTCTTGTAATGTATAAGCAGCACCATAAGCTTCTAGTGCCCATACTTCCATCTCCCCAAAACGTTGTCCACCGAATTGCGCTTTACCTCCAAGAGGCTGTTGCGTAACAAGTGAATAAGGTCCTGTTGAACGTGCATGAAGCTTATCATCAACCATGTGGGCAAGTTTGATCATATACATAACCCCTACAGATACGCGGTTATCAAATGGTTCACCTGAACGACCATCATATAGAGTCGTTTTACCATCACGGTTTAAGCCTGCTTCTTCCATTGTGTTCCAAACATCTTCCTCGTTGGCACCATCAAATACTGGTGAAGCCATGTGTACACCAAGAAGTCTAGAAGCCATACCTAAGTGAAGCTCTAATACTTGCCCGATATTCATACGAGAAGGTACCCCTAGTGGATTTAACATAATATCTACTGGTGTTCCGTCTGGAAGGAAAGGCATATCTTCTTCCGGTAGAATACGAGAGATTACCCCTTTGTTACCATGTCGTCCGGCCATTTTATCCCCTACAGAGATTTTACGTTTTTGAACGATATAAGCACGTACTAATTGGTTAACGCCTGGTGATAACTCATCGCCATCTTCACGATTGAAGACTTTAACGTCTAATACAATTCCGCCTGCACCATGAGGTACACGTAGAGATGTATCGCGAACTTCACGCGCTTTTTCACCGAAAATAGCATGAAGTAAACGTTCTTCAGCAGTAAGTTCTGTAACCCCTTTAGGTGTTACTTTACCAACTAAAATATCTCCGTCTCTTACTTCTGCACCAACACGGATAATCCCACGGTCATCTAAGTTACGTAATGCATCTTCTCCGACGTTTGGAATATCTCTAGTGATTTCTTCTGGCCCAAGCTTCGTGTCACGTGATTCTGATTCATATTCTTCTATATGCACAGAAGTATAGACATCATCTTTCACAAGACGTTCACTCATAATTACAGCATCCTCGTAGTTGTATCCGTCCCATGTCATGAAGGCTACTAGTACGTTACGTCCTAGTGCAAGCTCTCCTTGTTCCATAGATGGACCATCTGCAAGAATATCTAAAGGTTTAACACGGTCTCCAACTTTAACGATTGGACGTTGGTTAATAGATGTACCATGGTTAGAACGCTCGAATTTGTGTACTTTATAAGTTGTTAAGTCACCTTTAACTTCTTTTCCGTCCACTTCTTCAATTCGACGTACACGAATTTCCTTCGCTTCTACGTGTTCTACGATACCATGATATTTCGCAATAACCGCTGCACCAGAGTCACGTGCATTGACGTGTTCCATCCCAGTTCCGACAAACGGAGCTTCTGGGTTTAAAAGAGGAACAGCTTGACGTTGCATGTTCGCCCCCATTAGGGCACGGTTAGAGTCATCATTTTCTAAGAACGGAATACATGCTGTCGCTGCAGAAACTACTTGCTTCGGCGAAACGTCCATGTAATCAATTTGATCTCTTCTAAATACCGTGTTATCTCCACGGAAACGACCAACTACTTCTTCGTTTTTGAAAGCACCCTCTTCAGATAGTGGCGAGTTTGCTTGCGCAACAACGTAGTTGTCCTCTTCATCAGCTGTTAGGTAATCAATACGAGAAGTCACAAGACCTGTTTCAGGATCCACACGACGGTATGGTGTTTCGATAAATCCAAATTTATTTACTTTCGCAAAACTGGAAAGTGAGTTAATTAATCCAATGTTTGGTCCCTCAGGAGTTTCAATCGGACACATACGACCATAGTGAGAGTAGTGAACGTCACGTACTTCGAACCCTGCACGCTCACGCGTTAAACCACCGGGTCCTAAAGCAGATAGACGACGCTTATGAGTCAACTCTGCAAGTGGGTTTGTTTGGTCCATGAACTGAGATAACTGCGAGCTACCAAAGAATTCCTTGATAGATGCAATAACTGGACGAATATTTATCAGCTGTTGTGGAACAATTGCTTGTGTATCGTTAATAGACATACGCTCACGAACTACACGTTCCATACGAGAAAGACCAATACGGAATTGGTTTTGTAATAACTCTCCAACTGAACGTAAACGACGGTTACCAAGATGGTCAATATCATCTGTGTTTCCAACGTTGAATAATAGGTTAAAGAAGTAACCAATAGATGAAACAATATCAGCAGGCGTAATGTTTTTAACTTCTGTTTCCACATACGCATTACTAATTACGTTAATTTCTTTTTGCTCTTCATCATTTGGCGCATAAATTTTAATCGATTGAACCGTAATATCGTCTTCTAACACTCCACCTACTTGAGAGAATGTTTTAAAGCCGATTCCGTTTTCCAGATGAGGAATCAGTCTGTCTAATACACGACGATCAATCAGCGTACCAGCTTCAACTAAGATTTCACCTGTTTCAGGATCCACTAGCGTTTCTGCTACCGTTTGGTTGAATAAGCGATTTTTAATATGCAATTTTTTGTTCATTTTGTAACGACCAACATTAGCTAGGTCATAGCGTTTTGGGTCAAAGAAGCGAGAGTATAGCAAGCTCTTTGCGCTTTCCACTGTTGGTGGCTCACCAGGACGTAAGCGCTCATAGATTTCTAATAACGCTTTTTCAGTAGTTTCTGTATTGTCCTTTTCAAGCGTGTTACGTAAATACTCATTGTCACCGATTAAATCAATGATTTCTTGATCTGAACCGAAGCCTAAAGCACGAAGTAAAACAGTTACTGGTAATTTACGAGTTCTATCAATACGAACGTAAACTACGTCCTTTGCATCAATCTCGTATTCCAGCCATGCACCACGGTTAGGAATAACTGTAGCACCAAAGCCTTTTTTACCATTTTTGTCAGTTTTGTCATGGAAGTATACACTTGGTGAACGGACTAGCTGAGATACGATTACTCGCTCAGCACCATTAATTACGAAAGTTCCGGTTTCTGTCATTAGTGGGAAATCACCCATAAAGACATCTTGTTCCTTCACTTCATCCGTTTCTTTGTTATGAAGACGTACTTTTACGCGTAGTGGTGCTGCGTATGTTGCGTCACGTTCTTTTGATTCATCGACTGAATACTTTGGTTCATTCAAACTATAGTCGACAAATTCCAATGATAGATTGCCTGTAAAATCCTCGATTGGTGAAATATCTTTAAACATTTCACGTAAACCTTCTTCAAGGAACCATTCATAAGATGCTGTTTGAATCTCAATAAGATTCGGTAACTCTAGCACCTCACTAATACGCGCAAAACTTCTACGCTGGCGGTGTTGTCCGTACTGAACTAGTTGACCTGTCAACTCATTCACCCCTCAATTAAAGCGATATTAGGTCTTTTCGATATAGACATTTTGGTGTATGATATCGAAAGACAAAAAGAAAACGAGTTCTTAATAAGAGCTCATTTTTGATTCACCAAACTTTTCTCGGCCAGTATACCCATAAAGTATAGCTTTTATACAAAAGGGCATAAGTCCTCAAAATAATATTTTTGCATTTTATTATAATATCATAGCGATTTTGTCAAGTCAATCTTTTGTACCTTTTATAATCCAATAACCTTTTTCTTTGTTCACAACTTCTACTTGACCAAAAATCTCTTCTAAAAAACTAAAAGTAGATGGTGCCCCTTGTTTCTTTTGAATTACAACCCACAATTCTCCCCCTGAAACTAATTTTTCATAGGAATCCTTATAGAAACGAAATATAGTCTCTTTTCCAGCGCGAATAGGTGGATTAGTTATAATAGCCGCAAAGTTTGCAGTTTCCACTGCTGACAACCCATCACTTTCATAGATTCGCACATTTTGTACCCCGTTAGCAGCCGCATTTTTTACTGCAAGTTGGATTGCACGTGTGTTAACATCTACTAAATGAACTGTTCTTTCTTCATTTGCTTTTGCAACGGCAAGTCCAATTGGACCGTACCCACAGCCCACATCCAATATATCTCCTTCGAGATCTGGGGCACTAAAAGCATCAATTAATACACGGGAGCCAAAATCTACTTCGCTCTTACTAAATACACCAGCATCTGTTTCAAACCGAAAATTATGACCAAGTAATTTAAAATTCCAATGTTGAGGCTTACTTTCCGTTTGAGGTTTTCTAGAATAATAATGTTCAGACACCGTTTAACCCTCCATCATACATACGAAGAAAAGCCCGTCGTATATAGACGAGCTTTTTCCCCGAGTTGTACCAGAAATTACTTAACTTCTACGTTAGCGCCTACTTCTTCAAGTTGAGCTTTCATAGCTTCTGCATCTTCTTTAGATACGCCTTCTTTAATAGCTTTAGGAGCGTTATCTACTACTTCTTTAGCTTCTTTCAAGCCAAGACCAGTGATTTCACGAACTACTTTGATTACTTTAATTTTTTGGTCGCCTGCAGATGCAAGGATTACGTCAAATTCAGTTTGCTCTTCAGCAGCAGCAGCACCGCCACCAGCAGCAGCAGCTACAGGTGCAGCAGCAGTAACACCGAATTCTTCTTCGATTGCTTTTACTAAGTCGTTTAATTCAAGAACTGTCATTGATTTGATAGCTTCTAAGATTTGCTCATTATTCATTTTATTTTCCTCCTATTATTGGGTATGTTAGGCTATTAGCCGGTTTTTTGTTGAAGAGTTGCATAATGAATTATGCGCCTTGCTCTTCTTTTTGTTCTGCAACAGCTTTTGTTGCAAGTGCGAAATTGCGCACTGGAGCTTGAAGTACAGATAAAAGCATTGAAAGAAGTCCTTCGCGTGATGGAAGTTCTGCAAGTGCTTTTACATCTTCAGCTGAAGATACGTTACCTTCGATGATCCCTGCTTTAATTTCTAATTGTTCGTTCTTTTTAGCAAAATCGTTGATGATTTTTGCAGGAGCAACTACGTCTTCGTTAGAGAATGCAACAGCATTTGGTCCAACTAAGAATTCGTTGATCGCATCAACACCCGCGATTTCAGTAGCACGACGTGTAAGTGAGTTTTTATAAACTTTGAACTCAACGCCAGCTTCACGAAGTTGTTTACGTAATTCTGTAACTTGTGCAACGTTTAAACCACGGTAATCAACAACTACTACTGAAGCAGCAGCTTTAAATTTACCAGCGATATCGTCTACAATTACTTTTTTTGTTTCGATTGCTTTGCTCATCTTGGCACCTCCTATAAGAATTGGCCATTTATACCGACAAAAGACAAGCCTCTGATCTACGGATAGACACAGAGGCAGAAAGTCATCATCTAATTAGAATCTGAATTTACGTGTCCTCGGTAGGATATTAAGTGACAAGTCACTCCTACTGTCTTCGGTACAAATGTATATTACACAACAGAAGTCATCTTATCAGATAGACTATAGGTTGTCAATTATTATTTTACTGATTGAGCGTCAACTTTAATAGCTGGGCCCATTGTAGTTGTTACATTTACAGATTTCATGTAAATACCTTTTGATGCAGCTGGTTTAGCTTTTTGAATTACTTCAAATACTGCCATGAAGTTTTCTACTAATTTGTCGTCTTCGAAAGAAACTTTTCCGATAGGTGCATGAATAATCCCTGCTTTGTCAGCACGGTATTCTACTTTACCAGCTTTAATTTCTTCAATCGCTTTAGTAACATCAAATGTAACAGTACCAGTTTTAGGGTTTGGCATTAAACCTTTTGGTCCAAGTACTCGACCGATTTTACCAACTTCACCCATCATGTCAGGAGTTGCAACGATTACATCGAAGTCAAACCATCCTTGTTGGATTTTGTTGATATATTCCACGTCACCTACATAGTCTGCACCTGCAGCTTCAGCTTCTTTAAGTTTTTCACCTTTAGCAAAAACTAATACGCGTTGAGTTTTACCAGTTCCGTTTGGAAGTACTACTGCTCCACGGATTTGTTGGTCGTTTTTACGAGTATCAATTCCTAGACGGAAAGCAACTTCAACTGTTGCATCAAAATTAACTGTGCTAGTTTTTTTAGCAAGTTCAATTGCTTCTTTAGCTGAATACGTAGTATTTTTGTCAACTAATTTAGCAGCTTCTTGTAACTTTTTACCTTTGTTAGCCATTTTAAAATGTCCTCCTTGATAGTGGTTTTAGCGGAATAAACCTCCCACGTGTAAAGGTTGCAGTTATTCTAAGGAACAACTACAACCTTCCAAAAAACAATTGCTTCATATCAAAATCACATAAAGTATTAGTCTTCGATCGTAATACCCATGCTACGTGCTGTACCTTCAACCATCAACATAGCTGTTTCAACAGATGCAGCGTTTAGATCTGGCATTTTTTGTTCAGCGATTTCGCGAACTTTTTCACGTTTAACTGTCGCCACTTTAACGCGGTTCGGTTCACCTGATCCAGATTGAATTCCTGCTGCTACTTTAAGTAACACTGCTGCCGGCGGAGTTTTTGTAATGAAAGTAAAAGAACGATCTTCAAATACAGAAATTTCAACCGGAATGATTAGACCTGCTTGATCAGCAGTACGTGCGTTGAACTCCTTACAGAATCCCATGATATTAACACCTGCTTGTCCTAATGCAGGACCAACCGGTGGAGCTGGATTAGCTTTACCAGCAGGAATTTGTAATTTAACAACTTTAATCACTTTTTTAGCCACGAGACACACCTCCTTAAGTCCGTGATGTGGTAATTGGGTTGCCCCTCCCACTCAAATATCTGTCTCTCAGCTCTGCGCTGATAACATTTAGAAAATTCATGCAGACTTTTTTTCAGTCTGACCTTTGAAATGATACCACTTATCCATTTTTTTAGCAAGTATAAATTATACTTTAATTACTTGTTCGAAATCTAGCTCCATATTCGTTTCGCGTCCGAACATATCTATAGAAACAGTAACTTTTCCTTTTTCTGCCTCGATTGCTTCTACTTTACCTTGGAAATGAGCAAATGGCCCTTCTAGTACTTCTACTAATTCTCCAACTGAGAAATCTACCTCGACTTTGCGATCGTTCATACCCATTTGCTTCAGCATAGATTGAACCTCTTCTGGAGCAAGCGGTGTTGGTTTTGTCCCTCCACCTGATGAACCTAGGAATCCAGTTACTCCTGGTGTGTTACGTACTACATACCAAGCGTCGTCCGTCATGATTAACTCTACAAAAACATACCCAGGGAATGTTTTTCTTGTAACCACACGTTTTTTCCCATCTTTAAAATCTGTTTCTTCTTGTTCCGGGATGAACACTCGGAATATCTTGTCAGACATCCCCATTGTTTCTACACGCTTTTCTAAATTTGCTTTTACTTTATTTTCATACCCAGAGTACGTATGAACGACATACCAATTTTTTTCCATAGTGTCAGGACTAGATGTCCTTCCCTCCTTTTCTAAGACAAATGAAAAAACCCGTTCGTTGACTAAGACGGGCTATTTTCAGATATTTACATGCTACAAACTTATAACTCCAAGTACCAACGGAACAATTCAGAAATACCTAAGTCCACTACTGCAAAGAATACAGCCATTACTACTACTGTTGCAAGCACAATGATTGTGTACCGTGTTAGCTCTTTGCGTTTTGGCCAACTTACTTTTCTCATTTCTGACCCTACGTTTTTAAAAAACCCACTAATATTAGCCATTTAGTTGAACCTCCACATGGAATATCTATCTTCTTACATACTCATAATGTTTGTTTGTGTACTGTATGAGCATTACAATGCGTGCAGTATTTTTTTCTCTCTATACGAACAGAACCGCTATCTTTAGACGCTGGAACTGTATAATTGCGATTACCACATTCTACGCAACTCAAGACGATTTTTTTAGTCATAATCTCACCTTTTTGGTGTATAAGTCTTTTTCAAGATTATCACCTTAGACTTACTGTGTCAACAAAATCCCAAATTATGCATAATTACTTCCAATCTCCATATAACGCTCTAGCTTACGCTTTACTCTTTGCAAGGCGTTATCGATAGACTTAACATGTCTATTCAATTCCTCGGATATCTCTTGATAGGATTGGCCATCTAGATATAAGGAGAGCACCTGCTGTTCAAGCTCGCTTAAAATTTCACCCATTTTACCTTCCATGTAATCATAGTTCTCTCTGTTTATGATTAACTCTTCTGGGTCGTCTACCACAGATCCTGCGATAATATCCATAAGTGTCCGATCTGATTCCTCATCATAGATCGGCTTGTCCAAGGAAATATATGAATTGAGCGGAATATGCTTTTGCCTGGTAGCTGTTTTAATAGCAGTAATGATCTGCCTTGTAATACATAATTCAGCAAATGCCCTAAAAGAAGAAAGCTTTTCCTCTTTGAAATCACGAATCGCCTTATATAGTCCAATCATTCCTTCTTGAAGTATATCTTCCTTATCCGCACCTATTAAAAAATAGGATCTACCTTTCATTCTCACAAATGAACGGTATTTCGTTATTAAATAATCTAGCGCTTCGGTGTTTCCTTGATGAACCATTTCTACAAGCTCTTCATCTAGTAAACTATCCAATTGTTGTAGATTCAGCTCTGTCTTTTCCAATGAAGTCACCTCAGCTAAATTAGACATATTTACCATCAGTATACAGGATTCAAATTTATAGCGTCAATGAGTCATTTCATTCCTCTTCGCCATTTTTCGAAAATTTCCGCTACTTCTTCTGATAAATCAATGGTCGAAGACGGCTTAGCTTCTTGGATATTCTTCACTTTTTTCGTAATATTCGAGGAAATAGAAATCATTTCAATTTCTAACTCTCTTGCAGATTTTCTTAGCGCACCTTGTCCAAATATGACTCGTTGCTCTGTCATATCAGAGGTAGCAACATAAATTTGCACGCGCCTACCACTTAACTCCCGAGTCATCTTTTCAATTCGTTCATCTGCGGTTTCATTTTTTCTTGTAAAGATAATTTCCACATCATATTGTTTCTTTTTGTTTTCTATACCCGGTACTAAGTGGGCATCAAACACTACAATTACTCGTATACCAGTAAATGCTTTATATTCTGCCATTTGCTCGATTAGTCTATCTCTAGCATCTAGTAATTTATCATTTTTTAGTTTTCTTAACTCGCTCCATGCGCCGATGATATTATAACCATCGACAAGTAGAATCTGCATGATTTTATTGTTTAAGCGGGTTTCTTACGCGCAAAACTTCGTATAGAAGGATTGACGTAGCAACGGACGCATTCAAGCTAGTTACATGACCAACCATCGGCAAATGGTAAAGAAAGTCGCATTTATCTTTCAATAATCGACTCATCCCTTTTCCTTCACTTCCAATAATGAGTGCTAACGGGAGGGTAGCATCCATATTTCTATAATCTGTTGACTTGGCAGCATCTGTTCCTGCAATCCACACTCCACGCTCTTTAAGCTCGTCCACTGTTTGAGCCAAGTTCCCGGCACGATAAACTGGCACATGCTCAATTGCACCCGTAGAAGCTTTTGCTACTACTGCTGTTAACCCAACAGCTCTTCTCTTCGGAATGATAATACCATGTGCTCCTACCGCATCCGCAGTTCGCATAATGGAGCCTAGGTTATGTGGGTCCTCAATTTCATCTAAAATGATAAAAAGTGGATCCTCTTTTTTACTTGCAGCTAGATTAAATAAATCATCTAATTCTGCATATTTGTAAGCAGCAACTGAAGCTACAATCCCTTGATGATTTGCATCGGTTAAATTGTCCAGCTTTTTCTTTGGGACAAACTGAACGATAATTCCTGCTTCCTTCGCCAATTGTATGATTTCTGTAACACCACTTTTTTGAATACCTTCAGCTATCCAGACCTTATTCATGTCTCTTCCAGAACGCAGTGCTTCTACGACTGGATTTTTACCAGCAATAATTTCACCAGTTTGTTCGGATTTCTCTATCATTATTTTTTCTCTCCCTTTTGACCATCGATAAATTCAATGGAAAATCGCAGCACCTCTTGCAAACGATCTGCTTGCTCACTTAAGTATAAGCTACCAATAACAGCTTCAAACGCTGTACTGTAATGATACGTCAAAACGTCTGTATTTTTAGGGACCGTTCCAGATTTGGCGTTTCTTCCTCTTCTTAAGACAGCCTCTTCTTCCTCAGTTAAGAAATTAGTGTTTAACATTTCTTTAACGATTGTTGCTTGTGCCTTGGCAGACACGTAATTTGTTGCTTCTTTGTGAAGGATGTTTGGTCTAACCCGCCCTGAGCGGATGAGGTGTTCTCGAACTTCTTGTTCGAACACCGCATCACCCATATAAGCTAAGGCTAAAGAGTTAAGTTGCTTTACATCAGATAATTTAAATTCCACGAGGGTCACCCACGCTTCCATCGGATACCTTGGGCAGTATCTTCTAAAATAATATTCATTTCCTTCAGCTGATCTCTAATTTCATCCGCACGAGCAAAATTTCGATCTTTTCTCGCTTGGTTACGTTCTTCGATAAGCGCATCAATTTCTTCATCCAACACCTCTTGCTCCTTTGAAATGGTAATTCCAAGAACTGCAGTTAATAAATCCAAAATGGATATAAATTGTTTTAATACTTCTTCAGATGTTTGCTTTTCTAATAGATAAGTATTCGCTAGCTTAGATAATTCAAATAATGCAGCTATCCCATTGGCAGTATTAAAATCATCATCCATTGCCGTTTCAAATTGTTGCTTAACCTCTTGTATTTTGTGCAGCCATATATCATGCTGGTCACCTAAATCCGCTGTTGTATTCAAACGGTGAAGCACATTTTCATATGAAGTACGAATACGGTCTAACCCTGCCTCTGCCTGCTCTACAAGCTCTTGAGAATAGTTAATTGGGTTACGGTAATGAACACTTAGCATAAAGAATCGGAGCACTTGCGGATTAATTTGCTTACGAATATCATTCACCAATACAAAGTTACCAAGTGACTTAGACATTTTTTCATTGTCTATATTGATATAACCGTTATGCATCCAATACCTAGCAAAGGTTTTTCCAGTTCTAGCCTCAGATTGAGCAATCTCGTTTTCATGGTGAGGAAAAGTTAAATCCTGACCACCAGCGTGTATATCAATTGTGTCTCCCAAAATCTCACGTGCCATAACAGAGCACTCAATGTGCCAACCTGGTCGACCTTGCCCCCATGGACTTTCCCAGAATATCTCACCAGGCTTTGCAGCTTTCCATAGAGCGAAGTCTAACGCGTCTTCTTTCTTCTCTCCACGCTCAATTCGTGCTCCTACCTTTAAGTCATCTACGGACTGATGAGAAAGCTTTCCGTACCCTTCAAACTTTCTCGTACGGTAGTAAACGTCGCCTTGTGATTCATAAGCATAGCCTTTTTCTACTAGCACTTTAATAAAGTCTATAATTTCATCCATATGTTCCGTTACACGAGGATGGGAGTCTGCCTTTGTGCATCCTAGTGCCTCTACGTCTGCATAATAAGCTTTAATAAAACGATCCGTAAGCTCCGATACATCTTCACCGAGTTCGTTGGCTGCTTTAATAATCTTGTCGTCTACATCAGTAAAATTACTTACGAATGTCACATCGTATCCACGATATTGCAAATACTTTCGGACCGTGTCATATACGATAACCGGTCGTGCGTTACCGATATGGATGTAATTGTATACCGTTGGACCGCATACATACATCTTTACCTTTCCTTCTTCTATTGGCACAAATGGTTCCTTCTCACGTTTTAGTGAATTAAAGATTTGAATTGTCATGGCGATTGGCTCTCTCCTTTTCCTCTAGCAATTGAACTATTTCTTCCTGTAGTTGCTTAATCTTATCTTCCATTTCCTTGCAACGATCTGCAAATGGATCAGGAAGATCTTGATGATCTAAGTTTCTTTTTACCTTTTTACCATTTTGAATGACGACTACACCAGGTATGCCAACTACCGTAGAATCTTCTGGTACATCCTTTAGGACGACGGAGCCTGCTCCTACCTTACTGTTGTCACCGATTGTGATAGACCCCAACACCTTAGCTCCAGTAGCTACTAAGACATTATTCTTAAGAGTAGGGTGACGCTTTCCTTTTTCTTTACCAGTTCCCCCTAAGGTAACGCCTTGATAGATCGTACAATCGTCTCCTATCTCACAGGTTTCTCCAATAACCACCCCTGAACCATGGTCGATAAAGAAGCGTCTGCCTATCACCGCTCCAGGATGGATTTCTATACCTGTAAAGAACCTGCTGATTTGGGAGATTAGCCTTGCAAGGAAAAACCATTTCCTTTTATAAAAGACGTGTGCTAACCTATGGCTCCAAACTGCATGTAAGCCTGCATAGGTTAATATAACCTCCAACTTACTAGTAGCAGCGGGATCCTGTTCAAACACTACCTCTATATCTTCTTTCATCCGCTCAAACACGATAATCACTCCTTTTTTCCATAAAAAAAGTCTCTGTCTATAAATATAGACAGAGACGCTGTTTTGCGCGGTTCCACTCTGATTGGAAAGATGTATATCTTTCCCACTTCACATCTTTAACGCAGATGATACGTCCAGCCTACTAATCGTTCGGCTTGGCGCTCCGAGGTGCATTTCCATAACTCATAGGTTCAGACCACTTTCAGCCGGTGATGGTCCTCTCTAAGGAACTTGCGTTACGTACTTCTCCTCTTCTTAGCTTTCTTTACTTCGTTCATGAATTACACTCATTTTCACACCTTGCAGTGGAAAAGTCAATTTTATTGTTTAGCGTATTTGGAAACTCTAGCAATTACTTTTTCTTTTCCGATTAAGCTAATTGCATCAGCTAATTCCGGACCATGTGTCTGGCCAGTAGTTACGACACGGATAGGCATAAATAGGTTTTTCCCCTTATGACCAGTTTCCTTTTGTACCGCTTTAATCGATGCTTTAATTTCTGCAGGTTCAAATGTTTCTAGAGCCTCTAACTGTGCTTTAAAGGCAGCCATAACCTCTGGTACTTGTTCACCAGTCAATACTTCAAGAGCTTCTTCATTATATGCAACATCGTCGTTAAAGAACAATGATGACAACTCAATAATTTCTGCTCCAAAGCTCATTTGATCATGGTAAAGTCCTATTAAATTTGTAGCCCATACTTGCTGCTCCTCAGATAATTCCTCTGGAAGAAGCCCTTCTTTTTGTAGATGTGGCAACGCAAGCTCTACTACTTTTTCTAGTGGAAGTTGCTTAATGTATTGATTGTTCATCCAAGTTAGTTTTTGCTTATCGAACATTGATGGTGATTTCGAAAGACGAGCTACATCAAATTGTTTAATGAATTCCTCTTTAGAGAAGATTTCTTCTTCCCCTTCAGGAGACCAGCCTAATAGAGCAAAGAAGTTGAACATTGCTTCTGGAAGATACCCTAAGTCTTTATATTGTGCTACAAATTGTATGATTGATTCATCACGTTTAGATAATTTTTTACGGCTTTCGTTGATGATTAACGTCATGTGTCCGTACTTAGGATATTCCCAGCCAAAAACGTCAAATACCATTAATTGTTTTGGAGTATTTGATAAATGCTCTTCACCTCGGAATACATGCGTAATCTCCATTAAGTGATCATCTAATACTACTGCGTAGTTATAGGTTGGAATGCCATTTGCTTTGACAAGAACCCAGTCACCAACATCTTTGGATTCAAAGGACACAGTTCCACGAACTAGATCGTCAAACTTATACGTTACATTTTCAGGCACACGCATACGAATCGTATAAGGTGTTCCTGCCGCTTCCTTCTCTTGTACTTCTTCTTTAGATAAATGTCTGCATTTTCCGTTATACATCGGAGCAGCTACACCATTTTCTTTTTGTTGCTCACGGTCAGCTTCTAATTCCTCAGAAGTACAGAAACATTTATAAGCATGGCCTTTTTCTAGCATTTCCTCTGCATGTTTCGTGTAAATATCTAAACGCTCCATTTGGCGATAAGGTGCATAAGGTCCACCGATATCTACTGATTCATCGTATTCCATTCCTAGCCACTTTAAGTTATCCAGCTGTGATAATTCTCCGCCTTCAATATTTCTCTCAATATCTGTGTCTTCAATACGAACGATAAATTTCCCATTATGGTGGCGAGCATATAAATAATTGAATAATGCAGTACGTGCCCCTCCAATATGGAGATTTCCTGTAGGACTTGGTGCATAGCGTACGCGAACTTCTTGTGTCATTATAAATCCTCCTAATTATCTTACGTTTAAATTAAACCATTATCTGGAAAGTGGAATTAAACCGTTGAAAGACAACTCGATTGTTGCCTGTTTCGCTAAAGTAGTAAACTTTATCTATTCTACCACTGCGTGTAGCATTTTTAAAGCTAGTCTTTTTTTATTAAAAGGATAGTTGCCATCGAAGCAATCCCTTCCCCACGCCCAGTAAACCCTAGCTTTTCGGTAGTCGTTGCCTTTACATTGACCTGAGAGACATCAGCTTGCAGAAGCTCTGCCACCTTTGAGCGGATTTGCTCTATGTATGGGGCCATTTTAGGCATCTGAGCTATTATCGTGCAATCTACATTTCCAAGTTTATAGCCTTTTGCATCTACTAGTTTCCAAATATACTCGAGCAATTTCGCCGAATCTGCATCTTTAAAGTCAGGATCCGTATCAGGGAAATGTCTCCCAATGTCTCCTTCTCCAATTGCTCCTAGCGCTGCATCTGTAATGGTATGGAGTAACACATCTGCATCCGAGTGACCGATTAAACCTCTTTCATAAGGAATCGTTATCCCACCTATGATTAATGGGCGGTTATCTGCAAATTCATGTACATCAAAGCCTTGTCCTATTCTTAACAATTTATTTATCCTCCTGCTTTCGTTTATTTAAAATTACTTCACCTAACAATAAGTCCTCTTGAGTGGTTACCTTTACGTTATCATAGGTACTCTCCACGATGTGGACATTTCCACCTTGCTTCTCTACTAGCATAGCCTCGTCTGTCCCTAAAAAGGATTCCTGCTCTGCGATTCTTTCGGCATTTTCCAATACATCATATTGAAAAGCTTGAGGTGTTTGGATAATCCAAAGACTCTCTCGATCAACCGTTTCCTGTATTATACCATTGTGAACCTTTTTCATCGTATCCTTTGCACGTACTGCCGCAACTGCTGCGCCGAATTGATCAGCAGCTTGGACTAACTGATGAATCACTTCCTGCTGAACAAATGGTCTAGCAGCATCATGCACCAATACAATTCCTTTAGCAGGACTAGCCTTCAAGCCCGCATACACACTATGCTGCCTTTCAGAGCCACCTTCTACAATGGCGGACACCTTTTGGATGGAATATTGCTCAAGCAGCTGTTCTATATATGATTTTTCTTCTTTTTTTATCACTAAAACAATATGAGCACAGTCAGGGTCTTGTTCAAAAACTCTAAGCGTATGTATTAAAACTGGTATATTACTTAATTCGATAAAAAGTTTGTTGTGACCTGCTCCCATCCTTTTGCCACTTCCCGCGGCAGGTAAGATTACTGTATACAACATTAATTACGTACCTCCTATATTACAAAGAAAAAGGGTATGCTCCACAAAGGAAACACCCCCTCCTACTTATTTAGTTTCTTGGGGTTTCGCAAAGATCATTCGTCCTGCTGATGTTTGGAGAACACTCGTCACTTCCACATTAATAGCTTGTCCGATATAAGCTTTACCGCCTTCTACAACAATCATCGTCCCATCGTCTAAATAAGCTACCCCTTGATTATGCTCTTTACCATCTTTAATCACAACTACATGCATTATTTCCCCGGGAATAACTACCGGTTTAACGGCATTTGCTAAGTCATTAATATTCAATACACGAACCTGATGCAACTCACAAACCTTGTTTAGGTTAAAATCATTTGTTACTACTATGCCGCCCATTTTTTTAGCTAGACGCATCAGTTTTAAATCAACTTCTTGGACATCCTCGAAGTCTTCTTCCACTATTAAAACCGCAGTGCTTCTTTCATCCTTTAATTTGTTTAGAACGTCTAAGCCTCGGCGACCTCTTGTGCGTTTAAGTGTATCAGAAGAATCTGCAATATGCTGAAGCTCTGTTAGCACAAATTGAGGGACAACTAGTACCCCTTCCATAAAGCCAGTTTCAGAAATATCAGCTATTCTTCCATCAATGATCACACTTGTGTCCAAGAGCTTATAAGTACCCAATGGCAGGGCCTGTTCTTCTTCCTCTGCTGTTTTTTTCTTCAACGTAGGAAGCTTAGAGGATGGAGTAAACACATGTAACAATTCATCTCTCTTTTTATAACCTACCTGGAATCCTAAATACCCTAAAATAATGGTCAATAGAACTGGAGCAACAGACCGAATGACTGGAAATTCAATACTCGACACCGCTGACCCTAAAAAGAAGGCTACGATTAAACCGATGACCATCCCTAACGTCCCAAACAACAAATCACCAATAGGTGCCTTTAACAGTCTTTCCTCCATCCATTTGATGAAATGAATTAAATAATCTGTTAAAAATAGCGCAGCTACATACAGCATGATTGCTCCGATCAATACAGAAACATATACATTGTTAATAAAAGAGTTGTTGGATAAATTAATCAGTTCATATAAGTGCGGTAAGAATAGCAACCCTAATGTACCACCTATTAATACAAAAGCAATTTGAATAATCCACTTTAACAAATATTCCACCTCCGTTTAAATTTTATTATACTTCCTTTTATGGCTCTATGCCTATTTTGACGTATGAGTAAGGCTAACCTACGCAGCAATACTAGTATCAAAAGTTTACTTATACATAGTTTACATTACCAGCCAGAAGTATACGTATTTTAGAAAGCAGGTGGAAGTTCCCCACCACCGTATCTTCTCTCCTATTACCTCGAGTAGTTTGTCCTACTATAGTCAGTTAAGAAAAAGCTTCCTTCATCACTTCATTTACTGATTCTACACCAATGACCTGAAGTCCCTTTGGATAGTCCCAGCCTCCCATATTCGATGCTGGGATGATTGCTCGTTTAAAGCCAAGCTTTGAAGCCTCTTGCACTCTTTGTTCAATCCTCGAAACTCTTCTTACCTCACCAGTTAATCCGACTTCTCCTATAAAACAGTCAGTTGAAGCAACACCTATATCTCTAAAACTAGAGACAATACTTACTAGGACGGCTAAATCGATGGCAGGTTCGTCTAATTTTACTCCACCAGCAACTTTTATATAGGCGTCTTGCGTTTGAAGTAGCAGTCCCATGCGTTTTTCTAGCACTGCCATCAACAAGGAAATTCTATTTTGGTCAATCCCTGTAGCCATTCTTTTTGGATAGTTAAAACTCGACTGTGTGACTAGCGCTTGAATCTCTACTAAGATCGGTCTTGTCCCTTCCATAGACGCGACGATTGCAGAGCCTGCTGCTCCATGAGAACGCTCCTGCAAAAATAACTCAGAAGGATTCAGTACTTCCTTTAGACCCTGTTGTACCATTTCAAAAATAGCAATCTCATTAGTCGACCCAAATCTATTTTTTTGTGAACGCAATATACGATGATTGTGATGACGCTCACCCTCAAAATATAAAACCGTATCTACCATATGCTCAAGAATCCTCGGTCCGGCGATTTGCCCTTCCTTAGTTACATGACCAACTAAAAAGATTGCAATATTTTTAGTCTTCGCGATACGCATCAGCTCAGCAGTACTTTCACGTACTTGAGACACGCTACCTGGTGCACTCGTTACTTCTGGGTGATGCACGGTTTGTATAGAATCCACGATTACAAAACGCGGACTTACTTGATCGATTGTTTCATTTATCAGCTCTAGATTAGTTTCCGAATAGATATAAAGTTCGTTTGAAGTAACTCCTAGACGTTCAGCTCGGAGTTTCGTCTGGCGGATGGATTCTTCTCCAGAAATGTAGAGGACTCTTTCTCCCTTATTCGCAAGAAGTGCAGAAACTTGTAAAAGAAGCGTTGATTTACCTATACCTGGATCTCCCCCAATTAAAACTAGGGAGCCTGGCACAATTCCTCCACCTAAGACCCGATTCAATTCTACTAAATCTGTTTGTACACGAGGCTCATCAATCGTTTCAATAGATATAATAGGCGTTGCTTTTTGAGTGACTCCAGAGGAATGCTGAAAAGAATGTCTAGGACCCTTAGAGACAACCTCTACCTCTTCCACCATCGTGTTCCATTCTCCACACCCTGGACATCTCCCCATCCATTTGGCAGCCTCATAGCCACATGAGTTACACATAAATTTCGTTTTCTTTTTTGCCATAAAATCCTCCTATAATAAGAAAAGCATAATCGCCTGTTCTGCCCCGACAGGCAAATGGAGAAAAGCGAGGAGGCAGTTCCTCAGCCACCGGAGCTTTTATCCATTTGACCCGAGGGGCAAGGCGATGAAGCTAGACATCTTGAAAAGCATAATCGCCTGTACTGCCCCGACAGGCAAATGGAGAAAAGCGAGGA
>NZ_JBAEAP010000131.1:0-3063 GCF_056205495.1 Psychrobacillus sp.
CTTAGATTAAAATACAACGAATCTTTTTTACGATTTGTATAATGCAGATTCTGTACAATCATTTGAAACGGGCAGTATTTACAATGAGCGCCGGATTTGGCTAACACAGTTGTCGCCAACGGATCTTCTCCTCGATCAATAAGCTCTCCATCTGAACGGCTATCAAATAAACTTAACCCCATTCAAATATGCCAATACGTCCATCTATTTACCTTTACTTAATTTGGTGATTTCCTCATTGGATTTTTATCCATATAATCAATTGCCGCAGCTTCATAAATATTTTTCTTCGTTTCCGACCAATGCGGGAACCTACGGGCTTACCGTCAATTCTTAGCAAGTAGTACGAAGAATTATTTGAGCTTTATTAAAAATGATCTAAACGAAAAATAGTTGTCAAAAACTCAAGAAGTTGTTCTAGCTTACTCATAGCTATTCACCTGTTTTTTGATATTCTAATAATTTGTTGCGTAATGCTTCGTCACTTGCGTAAATAAACAAACCTTTAATACCACGCTTCATTAAAATATTGATTGAGTTTAATACGATTTTTTCCTTAGCTTCACTTACATTTCCGATTCCGTCCATACCTGAGTATGCACCTGTGTCCTTGTAAAGCTTTGTATCAATCACTATGCGATCATTGACTGTATCATATTGAACGGACGGTCCTAACACGACACCTACATAGTTCAAGTCGAAACCTTGAATCGTATAAATAGAGCCCGCTTCTTCAACTGTTTCTGCTTTTTCAGCCCACGTTGTTTTACTGTCTGTCGTATTCCAAGGCATTTTATATTCACCGTTTGTTTCACTTATATAGTAAGTTTGATTGTCTTTTTTATGTAGAAAATCAAATGTCGATACAACTCGACTTAAGCCAAACTCAGCATTTTTACTTTTTATTTCGACATGCATTTTTTCAAGTGTTTCAAAAACTTTAAACTCGTAGTTTTCATCTCTCGGTAATGGTTTTAACTGCTTACGTTTAAAATGATTAATCCAATTTATTACGTCATCATTTGCCTGCATACGGAACTGATTTGTTAGTTCGTATTTTTCCTTGTAGGTACTCTTTTTTTCTAATTCAGCTAATGTTGCTGCTCCCCATAAGCTTTTCAATTTCAGTACTTGATACTGGTCGTAGATTATCACGACCACTTTCGCTAATTTTAAAAGCTCATCTAACTGATTTTGTCCGTAGAAGTTGTTATATGTGTCAGATTTCGTTAAAAGTAAATGCGCTTCATCAACCAAAATAATATCTGCCTTCTTTTGCTGTTTTTGCAGCTGATTAATCAATGGTGTTGGTTTCGCAAAGTGTTTTGCTTTTAAATGCTTGACCTGTTTAGCAATCCCTTTATACGTTTTAAACATTTCTTCATGGTTAACCACTAAGTAATTTTCCGTATCAGAAAGGTTTGATGATGGCTCTGTCGTTCTTGACTGAATCGTATTAAAAATAGAGCTTAAAACAACGCTTTTCCCTACGCCAGCTTCCCCTTCAATCACAAGCAAGCTACCGTATTCTGAATGATCCTTAGCTACACGTTTTTCACAGAAATCCAGTACTTTATCTTTTAACTCAATTTGTTCAAGGGACAATTCTTTGAACGGTGACAGTTTAAAAATATCTTTGTTTTCAATAACATGAAGCTCATTATTCACTAGCTTCTGTTCATATAATTTCTTCCAAAGTCCCTTAAACAATTCCTGATCATAAAACGGCTTATTATAGTAATTATGCGTGAAACCATTCGATGTCTTACTTTTGTTCTGCATCGTATATTTTTCATCACCTAAAAAGTAATTGATTAACTTAGTTTCTAGATGGAATGTAGCTGAGCGATTAAACTGCTCGTGCTTAATTAAATTGACTCGGTCTAAATTTTTTCTATCTTTATTTTTTATATGCGCTTTCATTCGATTTTTGAAATTAACAGTTTCACCTATATACGCCTCTTTATTGCCATTTAAAATATAAATCACGGGATAGTTTAAAAACTGTTCTTTATTGTTAATACGATTCAAGCTGCCTTGTTCAAACGGCCATGATAATATTTCTACTGTACTCAAATTGTCCACCTCCCCTTACTTACTTGTGAGCTTTGTTAATTCTTCAATAGTTAACCAAGGTCTTCTTCTATGTAGCATTCGATGACAGTTTGCACAAACCATCGCAATATCCTCTATTTTCGTTTCCTCACCAATTGTCATTTCTGACACTGGCTTAGTATGATGCCCTTCTATGTAATCGATTCCGATTGCTCCATATTTTTCTTCAAAATCAAAGCCACAAACTTGGCATGTTAATTTGTCATGCTTTTTCTTGTAGGAATCTTTAGCTAATTGAATAAGCTTTGGATTTCTTTCTCGAACTAAATGCTGTTTGAGTACTTGCTTGCCTTCTGGAAAGCTTTCATCATCCTCCGTAAACCCAACTTGATAAACTTCATTTAATTCTTTTACAACTGTACTATATGTTTTCAGTCCAGCCTTTTGCAGTCGGACAACTTCTACTTCAGAAATGCTTTTCCCTGAAACTACACTATTTTGAAAATCTATATCGATCTCACTTAATCGAATAGGCTGACTGAAAGTTTTAAAGTTCGATAAAATAATACAGCCAATTTCGTTTTGATTTAAATCCGTTTTGAACATTTCTTCCATTCGTGTAATGAAGTTTTCCATACTTACATCACCATTGCCGTGACCATACTTTGCCCAAGCCTGGTTGACAGAATTAACTTCAAACCGCTCAAATATCGCCATCCCTAACACTTCACGCTCTGTTTTAACACCCTTATCATTTTTCACTAAAAAGAAAAAGGGTTCGCCTTGCTGAAGCACTTTAAATTGATTCGTATTTTTACGCCAGAAATTAATTTCCCCTACAATCTTGTTAGCTGCTAAATATTGAAACCATTCTCTCGATGTAACGCCCACATAACCCTTCATCCAAATCACCCTTATTTCCCTAATTATTGCAATAATCATAACAAACCATCTGACCAATAAGCTATATTTAGTTAGATTTTTCTAATAAACATATTCAGATAAAAT
>NZ_JBAEAP010000132.1:0-2829 GCF_056205495.1 Psychrobacillus sp.
TATTCGCTATTATTAATACCAGGTACTAATAATAGATTACAAGAAAAGAGGAATTTCATGAATGCAGGAATTATAGGTTTAGGAACTTATGCACCTGAGAAGATTTTAACGAATGAAGACCTTGAAAAAAGAATAGATACATCGGATGAATGGATAAAAACAATGACTGGTATCCAGGAGCGTCGAATAGCTGCCCCTGGAGAAGAAAGTTCACATATGGCTGTAAAGGCAGCTAAGGAAGCGATAGAGGATGCAGGAATTTCTCCGGAACAAATAGGACTAATTTTGGTAGCAACAGTAACTCCAGATCTTCCTTTTCCAAGTGTCTCTACAATGCTTCAGGAACAATTAGGGGCTACAAATGCAGCGGCAATGGATATATCAGCTGCTTGTGCTGGGTTTATGTATGGTGTCGTTACTGCAAAGCAATTTGTAGAGTCTAAAACGTATTCTCATGTGTTAGTAATTGGTGTGGAAAAGCTGTCTAAAATTACAGACTGGGAAGACCGAAACACTGCTGTCTTGTTCGGAGACGGAGCAGGTGCTGTAGTTATCGGGGAGGTCTCAGAGGGCAGAGGGATATTGTCGTTTGAGCTAGGAGCAAATGGTAGTGGAGGAAAGTACTTGTTGCAGGACGGACCTTACATTACGAAGAATGGTCGAGAGGTATTTAAATTTGCAGTTCGTCAAATGGGTGAATCTGCTATTAACGTTATCGAAAAAGCAGGCTTGCAAAAAACAGATATCGATTTGTTAATTCCTCATCAAGCGAATATACGTATTATGGAGGCTTCTAGAGAACGACTAGAGTTGCCTGCTGAAAAAATGGCAAAAACCATTCATAAATACGGCAATACTTCATCTTCATCTATTCCACTTGCATTAAAAGAAGAAGTAAAAAATGGAAAAGTGAAAGATGATGATATTATTGTAATGGTAGGTTTTGGTGGAGGGTTAACTTGGGGAGCAATAGCGCTTAAATGGGGAAAATAATTTAATTTGTCGAAGGGACGGACATACATGACGAAACGTAGGGTTGTAGTAACAGGATTAGGTGCCGTAACACCACTAGGTAATGATGTAGAAACTACTTGGGCTGGTATTAAGGAAGGTAAATCAGGTGTCGGAATGTTAACAAGACTTGATGCATCTTTGTTTCCAGCGAAAGTTGCTGCAGAGGTAAAAGATTTTGACATAGAAAAGTATATTGAAAAGAAAGATGCGCGAAAAATGGATCGTTTTACCCATTATGCTTTAGCTTCTGCAATTATGGCTGTCGAGGATGCCAATTTAACAATCACAGAAGAGCTAGGTTTACGTACAGGCGTATGGATTGGTTCAGGTATTGGTGGAATGGAGACCTATGAGAATCAGTTCCGAGTATTTTTAGAAAAAGGAACGAGACGCGTAAGTCCATTCTTCGTGCCCATGATGATTCCTGATATGGCTGCGGGGCAAGTGTCAATTCATTTTGGGGCAAAGGCGATAAATTCATGTACGGTAACTGCTTGTGCATCAGGTACTAACTCTATAGGGGATGCATTCAAAGTCATCGAGCGAGGAGATGCAGATGTGATGATTACCGGCGGAGCAGAGTCCCCGATTACTCATATGTCTGTAGCTGGTTTCTGCTCCAATACGGCACTTTCCTTAAATACAGATCCTAATACCGCATCGAAACCTTTTGATGCTAATCGAGACGGATTTGTTATTGGTGAAGGAGCTGGAATCCTTATATTAGAAGAATATGAGCATGCTGTTGCTCGTGGTGCTAAAATCTATGCAGAAATAATAGGTTATGGTTCTACAGGAGACGCACACCATATTACTGCACCAGCACCAGAAGGAGAAGGGGCGGCTAGAGCGATGAAGCAAGCTTTAGACGATGCAGGAGTGTCTCCGAAGAAGATTGATTATATTAATGCGCATGGAACTAGTACGCCATATAATGATCAGTTTGAAACAATGGCTGTAAAAACAGTCTTTGGAGAACATGCATACCATTTAGCAATGAGTTCAACAAAATCCATGACGGGACATTTGCTGGGAGCAGCTGGAGGGGTAGAGGCTATATTTAGTGTATTGGCTCTTTATGAAGGCATCTTACCACCTACCACAAATTTGGAAACACCTGATCCGTTATGTGATTTAGACTACGTGCCAAATGAGGCAAGAAAAGAAGAAATTGACTATGCCATGAGCAATTCTTTAGGCTTTGGTGGACATAATGCAAGTATATTATTTAAAAAAATCAAATAAACAACAAAAAATCCATGTTCTTGTGAACATGGATTTTTTTTGCATATTATAGTTCTTTTAGAACAAATATATATTAAAAAGTATTAAAAAATAAGGGTATATTTAATTTATTTTCATAACATTTTTCCATTATTTAGACTAATTAAAACCTTGATATTCCAATGTTTATAATAATTTTGTATGGTTCAGAATATATTAAATAAACTAAATATATAAAAAACAAAGGAGATATGAGCATGGCAAACGAAGAAAGCAAGAAAGCTTTAGAGCTGGAGGATCAGCAGTTAGAAGAAGTCGTGGGCGGAAAATACGAAACCCGAAGCTTCGGCGGATTGACCTTTACGGGACACGTTGACAGGTATCACGGTATAATTGGACAAAACTACTATCTCACCTATGATTTTGACGATCAGTGGTTCTCGGGAACTTTAGTTAAATCCTACGAGAAGGAATTGAGCTTGGGAGGTACACGAAGAACACACGTACTCCGCATTATTATCAATAACGGCGTTAACTGTGCTGAATATGGATTCGAAAGGGAATTCAACGGCGACAGGTCTACCTTATACA
>NZ_JBAEAP010000133.1:0-11667 GCF_056205495.1 Psychrobacillus sp.
ATACGATTTTAAGCGATAAAACAAGAATTTAATCGAATATTATCTATAAAAATCAAATTATTGTGAATATTGCATAATTTCCATTATTGTACATTTTATAGGTTTATAGTATGTTTGTTAAAAGAATAGATGGAGGTTAGAAAAATGGGGAGAATGCGGAGGATTTGGCAGCCAGAGATTTATTATCACGTGACAATGAGAGGCAATAATCGACAGAATATTTTCTTGAACGAAGGAGATGTTTCTCTCTTTTTCCGTGCTTTACAACGTACATATAAAAAATCTAATTTCATAATTATTGCTTACTGTATTATGAATAATCATTACCACCTTTTAATCCGCTCCCCTGAGACACCACTTTCGGAAGTGATGTTATCCATCAACAAGACCTACTCAGAATACTTCAAACGTAAATATAATTATTTTGGACAACTCTATGAAACCAGATTTTTTTCCAGTATGGTTTCCGACCCTATCGGATTATTAAATGTCAGTAGTTACATTCATCAAAATCCTCTAACGACTTCCAAGGCTATGGCCAATAAGATGGAATACTATCCTTATAGTTCGTTTCAATATTATTTTTTTGATAAGAAATGTGACTATCCTTTTGTAAACACCGAGTTGCTTCCCAATTTAATAAAAGATTACCCTGATATTAAAGAAAGAACCTACGTAGCTTATTGTGAAAATTTTAGAATTAAACAAGATTTACATTCTGACTACGAGATTCCTACTAATTAAATTAATTAGATTATAACGCGTGAATAATGGAGATAGTTGTACAACCTGTAAAGGCATGATTTCCTACAAGAGCAATCTCATGTCCTTCATTAAACGAGCTGTAAATTGCAACAAATTCATAACATCATTCCATTTTTTTCAAAGAAAAGAATCGCTCCTATTCTTAACCTAGGAGCGATTCACACTTTTATTTTAGTTCTGTAACCCAGCCAAAAGGATCTTCTACTGTTCCATTTTGAATGCCAGTCAATGTATCATATAATTTCTTAGATAACTCACCAGTTTCTCCGTTATTCACATAGAATAGCTCGCCTTTCCAGCGAAGCTCACCAATTGGAGAAATAACTGCAGCAGTCCCTGTTCCGAACGCTTCTTCCAGCTTACCGTTTAAATAAGCTTCTCTAATTTCCTCCATTGACACCTTGCGTTCCGCTACCGGCACACCCCAATATTTTAATAGCTCTATAATGGATTTTCTTGTAATACCATCTAGAATAGAACCGTTTAAGGCTGGAGTAACAACCTCTCCATCTATTTTAAAGAACACATTCATGCTTCCTACTTCTTCAATATACTTTCGTTCAATTCCATCTAGCCATAATACTTGCGAGTAACCCTCTCTATCAGCCACTTCCTGTGCCTTTAAGCTAGAAGCATAATTACCCGCTGTTTTAGCCATTCCTGTACCACCCGCCACTGCACGAACGTATTCACTTTCTACTAATATTTTTACAGGATGGATACCTTCTTTATAATAAGAGCCAACAGGCGACATAATAATCATAAAGCTATAAGTCTTAGATGGAGAAACACCTAAATGTGCTTCAGTCCCAATCATAAATGGTCGGATATATAGAGATGTTCCTGGTTCATTTGGAATCCATTCCTTATCAATCTCAAGCAGCTCTTTTAATGCTTCCATAGCAAACTCTTCATCTATTTGAGGCATACTAAGTCGATCGCAGGAAATATTCATACGTTTCATGTTTTGTTCTGGTCTAAATAAACGAACTACGCCATCCTTAGACAAATACGCTTTCATGCCTTCAAATACGGTTTGCCCATAATGTAATATAGTTGCAGAAGGGTCTAACGTAATCGGTTGATAAGGGACAATCCGATGATCATGCCATCCAATACCTGTTGTATAGTCCGCAATAAACATATGATCTGTAAATTTAGTACCAAAGGCAAGTTGGCCGGCAGGTGTTTTCTCATTTTTGATTTCATTTTCTGTAACCTTGATTTTTACACTGTTCATGTTGTATTACCCCTATCAATTTAATTATTTAGTAAATTGCAACTTTTATAAATGTGCAATATATTATATGCAATTATACTCCTTTTCTCAAAATTGAAAACACCTTTTTTAGAAAATTTTCTAAAAATTTTGTGTATTTTTAACTCTACTTTTCATTTTTGTAAATTTAAAGCAATTACATCTTAATATCCCTTTAAATAAACCGATAAATAAGTATAGTAAAATACCAAAAGATAGGAGGTATATATGTGTTTAGAAACACTCTATACATATTAAGCTTATTACTAATAATAAGCAGTACAATTTCATCTGTTCCAGCTAAAGCCTCAACTATGGTCTCTGGGCTTTTTGTTAAGACCTTATATGAAGAAGTGACCTTGGAGAACAAGTCAACCGAGAAAAGCCCTACACAGATAGTTTTGATGAATGAACAAGGAAAAGAGATTAGACTTTCCATTAACAAATACACACCAATGTACATGAATTCAACGCCTACAACTATAGGTGCTTTCAAGGAAGGAATTTTGGTGGAGGCGATTATGGATGGACAATCGATAATAGAGCTTAATGGTTTCACTCAAATCGAACAGGGCTCTCCTGCGAAGAGCAACTTAGAAGCTATTGGCCAAAACTTCACCGGAACTGTAAATGAAATAGACAAAAGAGCAAATTATATTACTATCAATCTCAAAGACAAAAAGTCGACTAAGTTTTTTCTAGATTCTGATACAGAAGTTTATAAGGATAATAGATTAGTTGATTTAAGCGTTTTATATGTTGGAGATCGAGTAAAGCTACAAACGTCAGCCTATGATGCTTCCACTTTGTCCTCCATAGAAATAACTACAGACGGTATCAAAGTAGAAAATATATACAAAGGTGTTATTCAGCAAATCGATTCAAAACAAAATAAGTTAGTTATTAAAAATGAAAAGGCATTTATTAATTGGAACTGGAGAAACATAACTAATACTGCCATGAATTCCAAGAGCTTTACAGATAAGACACCTATTTTCCTCGGCACTAAAAAGATCGACAAAAGCCAGCTTCGGAATTATCGAAACAACGAGATTTACTATGTAACGGTTAAGCAGTCCGGGAAAGAAATCATTCAGAAAATGATTATAAAAAAGACGAATGAACGGACGCTACATGAAAAGCTATACGGTCTAGATACAAAGAATAAAAATATCAAATTAACTAATTACGGAACCATTCCATATCATAGCGGAACCATTATTATTAGAAATGGACGATTAGTAGATCCGACAGCACTCCAGCAGAGCGGAAAAGCATTTGTTATTGCGAACGGTGTTTCGTCTAACCAATATGCAAATGTCATCCATATTACTAACGATGGATTCCAAAGCACTAACTTAGCAGATTATCAATTATACTTTGGTCAAATAAATTACACGAATCAGTATCAACTTTCATTATCCAATCCTCAGGTTTTGGCTAATAACTACTGGTACTCCACTGGGAATACTAGCTTCAGTTTTAGCAATGATACGGTAGTTACAGAGGATTATAATAACTTAACAAAGGATTTCACTTATAGTAATGGAAAATATGGTTACTTCTATGTAAAAGGTAACCACATAATTGCGTCTAAAATTGTCGGCTATTCCACACCAGATTATTCTGTTTCCATCGGTCGATATAATCCAATCCATTGGAATCCTAATAGATTAAGTATTAAAGACGTTAGTGAGCACTATAACAGCGACTGGCTTGCAGCTTATCAGCGTAACTATACAGATTTATCGAATACAATGCTCATCAAAGAAGGAAGAATAATTAAATCCGTCGATTTGAAGACGAACGATCGACTCTACATGATTCATAATGGTTACTATCAAGCAAAAATAATTTTAGTAGATTAACTGCTCAGGGTATGCACATGCATACCCTCCATTACATAGAGAAAGAGGTAAATAGAATACATATGAAAAATCAACTTATGAAAAAGACGATTGTTACACTGATGGCTTTATTCCTTATATTAAGCTTAGGGACAAATGAAGCTAGCGCGAAGGTTCCAGATTTTAATGGTGGTATTTTAGACGAGTATTCTTATGAAGAGGTATTTTTTCTAAGTGGCTCTCCAATTACATTTACAGGGAAAGCAACTGTCACTGAAAAAGAAAGTAAAAACCAATTAACTTCTACTTATAAATTCAATTTAAGTAATCAATATGGAGATAAATTAACAAGAAGCGTCGTCTATATCACTGATTTGACAACTCATGTTAAGAAAAATCAAACAACGGCTCAAACTACAGTTAAAAGCTACTCCGAAAAAGTAACTTTAGCTGATAAAACGACATTTACCTTGGATGATTATCAGTTCTCTCAAGGTTCGGTAATTGATAACCGTCCAGCAACTGATTATTATTCTGGGAATATAATTGCAAGAAAGATTTATAAGCGAAGTCAAAAAATCGGAAGAGAAACAATTAACGATTTAATTACCGTTTATATGGAAGGAAATAATGTTGGCTACAAAAATTTCTGGGGTTCCACTGACACTCAGTTGATTGACTATGAAATAGATTCCCCACAAGGGACTTCATTTGTAACTAGCAAGGTTTCTGACAGTAAATCTAGAGTATTAGAATATGAGAAGCATATCCCCTCTCTATCAAGCTTTGTAGGTGGTCACTCAGTTGTAAGCAAGTCAAACATGGTAGCAGAGTATGATTATCAGATTCCGTTTAATCCATACAACACAACAGGGACTGCATACATCAATAAAGATAAAACACCAACTATTGAAAGGCTTATCGTCCCTAAGTTTCGTGATATTGAAAAGCATTGGTCCAAGCCAAATATTGAAAAACTATATTCTTTAGGTATTTTTGATGAAACAAGTAACTTCTTCTCTCCTGATGCAGCAATGAAAAAAGACCTCTTCACTGTAGCTGTGGCTAAAGCTGTAGACTTGCGTGTATTAGAGGAAAAACCAAAAAACAAGAAAAATATAAGAAAAGCATTATTTTCAGATTTAGATATTAATGATCCGAACTATGTGTATATTGAAAGCGCACTAAATAAAGAAATTGTAACTCCAGTGAATGCTGACATATTTGGAGCAAATAAATCTATCACTAGAGCAGAGGCAGTAACTATTATTATTCGCTCTCTTGGATTAGAGGGACGTGCACCAACTCCTGGTTACACAACGAAGTTTATTGACGACAACAAAATACCAAAATCAGCTAAGGATAGTATCTATGTCGCAAGTGAACTAGGCTTAATCGATCCAGATAGAAAAAATCGCATCAATCCTAATGAAATCCTTACAAGAGGAAAAGCATCACAGTTACTTGTCAGATATATGAACTTCCTTGAATCTGACCTAAAACAAAACTATCGCGATGACATGATTAATTTCAACTAAACTCAAAACCCCATCTAAACACCGGCGAATGCACCGGTTCTAGATGGGGTTTTTCACATAATCAAATATTAGAGTGATAGGGAGTGATAGGGCCATGTTGCAAGAATGTTACAGGTGCCAGGCACCTGTAACATTACACAAATATAAACCAAAGTATTGCTGTAACGATGATTGTTGTAATACCTTGGAGTAGAGTTGCCATTGTTTGTGCTTTGTACGAATCGGTAACCTTCATGCCGCTAAATTGAGTCACTACCCAGAAATAGCTGTCATTTACATGGCTCACAGTCATCGCTCCTGCTCCTACCGCCATAACAACTAGCGCTAACGGTAATGCACCCTCTATACCTAGAGTTGGTAACATTGGTGCTACTAGTGATGAAGTAATTACTAGAGCAGCCGTTGATGAGCCTTGTGCTGTTTTAAGAGCTGCCGCAATAAGGAATGGCACTAGTAGGAATAATGCTCCATTAGCCAATACACCTAAGTCCATTTCCTGTAGAAGCTCTGCTACTCCAGAGTTTTTAATAACAGTACCAAACGCTCCTCCTGCACCGGTGATTAATAAAATTGGCGCTGCTTCTTTAAGGCTTTCACCAATCCAACCAGACAACGTTTTTTCACTAATTTCAGGTAGCAATAAGAAAGAAGCTAAAACACCGAACAATAGTGCCACAGTTGGAGAACCAAGGAATCTTAAGAAGTTCGTTAATCCTGATTCATCGCCTACTAATGCAGCTACCGAACCTATTCCGATTAATAAAATTGGTAGTACGATTGGTAAAAAAGCTTTAAAGGTAGATGGCATTTTTCCAAAGGATTTAATAACCTCCTCGTAATCCAGTGCATCTTCTTGATCCGCTGGCACGTCGATTTTCGTCCCAACCTTCACGGCCCATAAATAACCTACGATAGTTGCAGGAATTGCTACAAACAAACCGACCAAAATTATCGTACCAAGATAATCTGTTGCCCCAATATTCCCTGCTGCTGCGATTGGTCCAGGAGTTGGAGGCACTAATGTGTGCGTTGCATAAAGTCCTGTAGACAAAGCTACTGCCATAGATGCTACCTTGACCTTTGCACGTTTTGCTAATGATTTTTGTAAACTTGATAAAATAATAAATCCAGAATCACAAAATACAGGTATTGAAACAATAAAACCTATAATGGACATAGCTAACTGCGGTCTTTTTTCACCTAGAATACGAAGGACAACCTCTGCCATTCGGTAAGCTGCACCAGACTTCTCAAGAATAACCCCTATGATTGTTCCCGCAACAATTACAATTCCGATACTCGTCATTAAACCGCCAAAACCAGAGTTAACATTCTCTACAACAGTAAGCAACGGCATACCAGAAGCAATACCTACAAAGAAGGCACTGATTAATAGAGCCAAAAAGGGATGTAGCTTGAACACTGCAGTTGCCACTACAACAAAAACAACTCCTAACAAAATAACTAAAAACAACATGACCTTACACCTCTTCCTTTAGAATGGCTTGCATTGTTTCCTTGGTCCTTACAGTTATATAATGAACCGGGTCTTTCAAGGATTCTTCCATACTTACTGAATGATCTACTATACTAACAAGCTTAGAGAAATAGGTAGACAAGTCTACTTTACTTTCTTTCTCTATAAAGCCAGAGAGCAATATAACGGGAATCCCTCTTTTATTTGCAGCAACAGCAACTCCCATCGGAGCCTTACCAGAAAGAGTTTGTCTATCCGTTTTACCTTCTCCTGTAATAACGAGGTCTGCATCCTCTAAGTGTTTTTCAAATTGAATGGCCTCCATGACAACTTCTATACCTGGCTTTAATTGGACAGGAAATAAAGCCAGAAAAGCACCTCCAAGTCCTCCAGCTGCACCCGCACCTGGCATCTGATGCACCCTAATACCTTTCACTTCTGCTATTTTATTTGCAAGGTTCTTTAAACCATTCTCTAGTTGGTCCTCCATTTGTCGAGTTACCCCTTTTTGTGGACCAAACACAGCCGTAGCTCCATTTTTGCCTAATAAAGGATTATCCACATCACAAGCTAGTATGAACTGTGAACTATGAATTCGCTTATCCATTCGACTGATATCTATCTCTTCCAGATTTACAAGAGAGCCTCCCCCAGCTTGTATTTCTTCTTTTACTTTATTCCTAAATTCAACCCCTAATGCACGTAGCATCCCTGCCCCGCCATCATTCGTTGCACTCCCCCCTATTCCAACAATAAACTTTCGGAATCCTTGATCGAGTGCGTGACGAATCAGTTCACCTGTTCCAAACGTTGATGTCTTTAGCGGATTTCTTTCATCCTGCGACAATAGAGTCAAACCAGAAGCTCTCGCCATTTCAATGACACAAGTCTCTTTGTCTCCTAACACCCCATAAACCGCTTCAATTTGTTTTCCTAACGGGTTTTGAACGTTTGCTGTTACAAATCTTCCACCAGTTGCAATGACAAGGGGTTCTAGCGTTCCTTCACCACCATCTGCTACAGGTAGTAATACAGTTTCAATAGATGAATCAACCTCATGAATCGCGTTGGAAACAGCCCTAGCAACCTCAGTTGCTGACAATGAACCCTTGTAAGAGTCCGGACTAATGACAATTTTCATATATTCTCTCCTCCGATTAAAGCGCTTACAAAGATTATATTGCAAAGAAAAAACGATTACATTATACTTAATGTATAATTCAACTGTATTATAACAGCTAGTTTTTTATACATTGAGGTGATTCAATTGATAACCAAGCAATTAGCAGAACAAATAGTACAGCAAACTATGCTTCGTCTTCATCGAAATATTAACGTTATGCAGACAAACGGAGTCATACTTGCCTCTGGCGATGAGCTAAGAGTAAATCATATACATGAAGGTGCTATTGAAGTAGCTAAAACTAAGTCCCCACTAAGGATTACAAAGGATAATAATCATCTTTTTCCCCGAACAAAGTGTGGCATTAATTTACCTATATTTTATCAAAATGAAATAGTCGGGATCATTGGAGTAACGGGAGAACCTGCCGACTTGGAGGAGATAGCAACACTTCTCCAGTTAACAACTGAAATGATGGTCCATCAAGCATTAATAGTCTCTGAGAGAGAATGGAAGCGGAAAATACAAGAGCTCGTCTTCGAAGAATTAATGAGTGGACAGCCAATCCAGAAATATTTACAGGAAAGGCTCAACAAAATAGGCTTTCAAAACAAAGCCCCATTTTATGCAATGATGCTTGAGGTAGATCCAGAGTCTTCCTCTTATCAAAATATTATTCAGGAAATAGAATACTATCTAGAAACAGATTCTATATTAGTCGGTCATTACCAAGCGAGCGAGCATTTTATTTTAATTTCTGGCTTGGATAAAACAACATTCACTCGCAAAGTTACCTTATTAGCAGAAAAACTAAAGAAATATTATTCTCTTTCCATTGGGCTAGGGAGAGAAGTGCAATTATTAGAGCAAGTCCATTATGCTTACCGAACAGCCAAGCTCGCGCTTCAATACGGGAATCCTAACAAGCCAGTCATTTCCTTCGAGGAGGTAGAAATTTACTCTCTGTTTAAAAACAAAGATTCCTTTGAGGTTCAAACCTATACAAAAAAAATACTAGAGCCATTGGATATTAAACTACAAACTACCTTGCAGAAATATTTTGATTGCAGTCTTCAGCTCTCTATTTGTGCTGAGGAACTTGGGATTCATCGCCATACCCTCACCTACCGTTTAAACAAAATAGCACAAGTAACAGGTTATAATCCTACTAACTTTCAGGATGCCCTAGCACTCCAGTTAGCTTTGTTATTAAAAAACTAGAAATTTACATATCAACGAAAAAACCGTTTCAGCTCCTTAGCCGAAACGGTTTTATTATTTATTTGTATTATTTTTTAGCTACTTGAACGTTAGCAACTTTTTTAGCGCCTACGTATTTTTTACCCCAGTAATAAGGATCATTAATTTTATCGATTCTTACACCTTTTGATGATGAAGCATGAATGAATTGACCATTCCCGATAAACATTCCAACATGTGAAACACCTTTACCAGTCGTATTGAAGAATACTAAATCTCCAACTGCTAATTTAGACTTTTGCACGGATGTTCCTTTACTGTACATTCCAGCAGCAGTTCTCGGAAGAGAGACACCTTTACCTTTGTACACGTACCCAATAAATCCAGAGCAATCAAATCCTGCCTTCGTTGTGCCACCATAACGATATTTAGTTCCTATTAGACTTTTCGCACTTGATACTATTTCGTTGGATTTTACAGAGCTAGCTGCTTCTGTATTTCCCGCAAATGTTCCCATGGCTAAAACTAGAGTTAGTGTTAAGATCGTGATAAGTTTTTTAAACAAAGAAGTCAATTTTGATGTTCCCCCAAAGAAGTATTGAAAAATTTCTCTATTTTTTCTCGTTAAAAATTTCTCTATACCCATACTAACACGGTTTAAACATTAGTGATTTTACAGTTGTGTAACAATAAGATTACAAGCCGAAAAATATACTAAGACTCTCCTCCCTTTTTAAATTTGAACAATTAAGTACAATATGCCTAATTTATTAGCATGAATTATAATATTCTTGTTATTTCCCTCTATCTATCCATAGGATATATGTGTTATAAATAGATGGTTAACTATTATTTGCCAAAAAAGAATAGGAGATTACTATTGTGAAACTGAAATGGAAAAATACACTTACTCTACATCTCGGTACAATTATCGTCGGGGTAATGATTGTTATGCTTATGATTACTTCTGTAGCTACTTATAAGACTGCCTATGGCGAACTTTACAAAGCAGCTGGGATTGAAGCATATGGTTGTGCTAATATTACTACCGGTTTAATTACACCTGAAGATATTAATAAAATACTTGCTGGAGACACTGCTGCCGTTAAAAGCGTAGGTGAGCAGCTAAACTGGACTACTGCTCATAAAGATATATTTGAAACTCAATATATAATTGACTTAGAAGGAAACCTATTAGCTACTGATGATAATTTAAAAGAAACTGGCTTTAAAGCAGGAGATCAATTTTACATAGATCAAGAAGCGATTGATATGCTTGTCGAGATGGGACACCCTACCTACTCAGAAAGCTATGAATACGCTGGGATGAATCGTTTGTCTGGCTATGCTCCAATCTTCGAGGATCATGACCCTTCTAAAGAAATTATTGCTATTAGTGTAATAGATTTTAATGCGGACATCGTCTCTGAAAGAACATGGGATGTAGTTAGTAAAGGATTATTATTAAGTATTATTCCTTTATTGTTAGCGTCTCTAGTTACTCTTCTTTTAATTAGAAGAAAAACAAAGCCTTTATCTGTTTTGATTGCGCATGCAGAAGAGATCGCTAAAGGAAACTTATCCGTTAAAGACACAAATTTTTCAAGCAAGGATGAGGTTGGTAACTTAAGTAGGACGCTTGATACACTTGCTGGTAACTTACGTACGATGATTGGAACGATTCAAAACACTTCCTCCCAATTAATGAAAAATGCAGAAGAAACTACAGCCTCTTTAATTGAAATGAAGGAAGCAGCACATCAAATCGCCAATAATATGAGCGAAAATGTAGCATCTATATCAACAGGCACTGCATCTGCTGAAAGCTCAACTGTTATCTTAAATAATTTAGCGACAGGCCTACAGCATTCAAAGGAAACTGCGGACCAGTGCTCGGTACAATCGATGACCACTATGCAGATTGCTCAAGAAGGCCTCAAAAAAGCCGAAGAAACTAGTCGAGACATGAACAAAATAAGAAATGCCTCCATTGAGACTAGTGCAATGATTGTTAAGCTTGATGAAGCAACTAATAAAATACAGCAAATTACTGGGTCCATCGCGGGCATAGCCGCTCAAACAAATCTACTAGCACTTAATGCCTCTATAGAAGCAGCTCGTGCTGGTGAGCATGGAAAAGGATTTGCAGTTGTAGCAGAAGAAGTTCGAAAGCTAGCAGAACAGTCTAACCTAGAGGTTAAACAAGTAGAAGAAATCGTAAAAGAGATAACGGAAAACATCTCACACGTAGTAACCTCTACGGACACTAGCACCAAACTAATCGAAACTGGAAATGCAACCGTTCAGCAAACTTCTCAATCCTTACAGAATATCTCTACAGCTGTCGGTAAGACAGTAGAGGAAATCTCAAGGATTTCTACAATGACAACCGAAGAAGCTGCTAACTCTAAACAGGTAGTAGAACTTATCGAAAATCTAACTGAATCTATAAGAGAAAT
>NZ_JBAEAP010000134.1:0-4376 GCF_056205495.1 Psychrobacillus sp.
AAAGCTGAGCAAATTCACCTGCTGATGGTTGGGAGGTTTTTATAGAATCCGCACCATTACGAATTCGTTCGTATAACTGCTCAGACGTTAAGTCTACTCCATCTACAAATTGCTCAGTACCGAAATGTATATTAATCGGAACTATAAAGACATCGGGATGTTCTTGTAAATAATCATTTATATAAGCGCTGCTATCTATAACCCATGCAATTTTATGTGGAATCATTCTGTACATCCTATCTATATATATTTACGATAATAATGTAGCATATTCAAATGTAAGTGTTATATTGACTAGTTGTTTGTTTCTTTTGACTTGCTCCACCAACGTTCATTCCAGGAATCGACTATATCAAACCGATGACGGAAAAGAATAATGGCAATAGCTAGAGATAAGGGGGCAAGCTCTCGGTATTCAGGTATAACTAAGCATAAAACACCATATGCACTGAAGGCGAAAATCATGCTTAAGGTTGCACTTCTGGAAAGACCTAAGAAAAATAAAAAAATAATAGCTAGCATTCCAAATAAAAATGGATTAAGTGCTAATGATACCCCAATGAACGTAGCTATTCCTTTGCCTCCTTTTCCTTTTAACCAAACAGGATATAGGTGCCCTATGATGACGAAGAATGCTGCAATCGAAATAACCAAAATCGAAAAATCTAAATAATGTCCAATATAAAGTACGAGAACCCCTTTTAAAGCATCTCCAAGAAAGGTTAAGATGAAGGCAGTCGTGCCTAGAACAGCGCCTGCATTTCTAGCACCGAGGTTCCCACTTCTCATGTGCCGAAGATCAGTTTTCTTCCATTTGCCAATCCACCAGGCTGTAAGAATGTTGCCGACAAAATAGCTGAAAATCCAGTAGAGAACCAACAGATCACCTCAAAATAACATTTGTATTGTTTCCTATTTATACTATATTTTACACTAAGTATACCTGCTGCATACATAATTCTAGTAGTAACTGAAGACTTTTAAAGTTTCATAGAAATTGGTATGATTAGAAGGATAAAAAAGACTGACAATTAAGAGGGTGTTAATATGACGGAACAATCATTATCAGTACGTGACGCAATTATCCAAAGAAGATCTATTAAATTATTTAATGGAGAGCTAGTTGATCGAGATACATTAGTGTCTATTATGGAGGACGCTCTTTGGGCTCCTAATCATCAGATGAGACAGCCATGGCGTTTTATCGCAGCATGCGGCGAGGAAGGTTTAACAGAATTGCATGAGCTGTTAAAAGAATATGGCATTCCAAAATGGAAAGAGCTTTCAGAGGATGCTCTAGAGAAGCAAATGCAAAAATTTAAAAATCCTGGAGCATACCTATTTGTCATTGTTCCGGAAGATGCACGTCAAAAGGAACGTTTAGAGGATTATGCAGCAGCTAGTATGCTTGTGCAGAACATCCAACTTCTAGCTTGGGAAAAAGGTATTGGATCATGCTGGAAGACACCAGGATTCCTAGACAATCCAAAGTTCCGTGAAGCTTTAGGAGTTCAATCTGGAGAACGTATTATCAGCATGTTCCAGGTTGGTTATTACAATGAAGCACCTCAACCAAAACCACGTAAGAGTATTGATGAAGTTGTAACATTCTTTGGCAATCAAAAGTAAAATGCAAGAGGCAAGCAAAAAGAGGGGAATCCCTAATTTTGCTTGCCTTATTTTTTATAGTAGGGGGGGACTGGGCCACTTTCACTATGAAGAGAGACTGTGTTTCTATCAACTATATAATGCATTTTGTAAGTTCCGTTTAAATACCCCTTTTCCCAGCTTTCTGTGAAGGTAACAATATACTCATTATCCCCTTTTTTTCTTGCAGAGGATTTTCTAGATACCTGAAAGCCTTCAACTTTCCCGCTCCATTTCTTTTTATCCTTTGGAAAGTTACTAGAAATAGTACCTTCTCCAGAGGTAGCAAGCTCGATTGCCTCTTCACTAGTAAAAGGGGGCCGTGTCTCAGACGTGATGGATAAGCCTGCCCACAATATTAGTGTGAGGGCAACCGGAATAAGAAGTCCGAATTTAATATGGCGACCATCCATATTTTGAGTGTATAGCCATCTATCCACTAGGCCGTATATTAATGCCGGAACTATTCCTAAAAATATTATGTCTAGATCCTGGAATAAGAAAATACCACCAAATAAGCCATGAAATAAAATATACAACCAATTATACTTGGGTAATATTTTTCTTAGCATTAATTCTAAAACAATAGAAACGGCTGTCCCGTATATAAAAATGATGATACCACCGTAGTAAAAAAATAGCGAAGCCCAGCCTATAAAATATTCACCACGATCATATGGCGGTAGAGAATCGTTGCCAATAAGGCCATAAGAAGAAAAGCTTAAAGCAAAAAGCATGGCAGTGATAAGAGTGGTAACAACTTTTCTAGCGATTAATTTAATCACTTGGTCTTTCATAATTTCCCCCTTTAATCGGAATATTAACTCTTGTTGTAAGAATTATACAATAATTAAACAATAAAAAGCACAGGAATCTAAAAGACTCCATGTGCTTAAATGTTTTATTTTTTTAATTCGTCTTTTGATAGGCTAGCGAGCTCATTATAGTAATCACCAATAACTCGTAATCCTTTATCAAAATTTTCTAGATGGAAATGCTCATTAGGTGCATGGAAGTTTTCTGTAGATAAGCCAAAGCCCATCAACACTACTGGTAGTCCAAGAATTTCATCAAACGCTGCTACGATTGGGATAGATCCGCCCCCGCGTGTATAGGCAGTTGGTACAGCATATACTTTTTCATAGCTACGTCCTGCAGCTTGAATAGCTGGATGGTCAAAAGGAGTGATGAAAGGTTTCCCTTTATCAAATTCAGTTACTGTTACTGTTACCCCAGCTGGCTTATGCTGATCAATATGAGCCTTCAGCTTTTCAACTATTTCATCTGGATCTTGGTCTGGTACTAAGCGACAAGTAATTTTAGCTCCTGCCTCGCTTGGTAAAACGGTTTTAATGCCTTCACCAGAGAAGCCACCAAATACTCCGTTGATTTCAAGAGTTGGACGAGCCCAAACTCGTTCTAAATGTGTATAACCCTTTTCACCAAATAACTCATCGACACCAACTTCTTGTTTCAATTCATCCTCACTGAAACCAAGTGCAGCATATGCTTCACGTTCTTCATCCAACAAGGGACGAACGTTGTCATAGAAGCCTTCCACTTCAATTGTACCCTCTGCATTACGGAAAGACTCTAGAATAGATACTAAAGCGTGGATAGAGTTTTGTACTCCACCACCGTAAAGTCCAGAATGCAAGTCTCCTTTAGCACCTTTTACATCAATTTGAACACCACATAAACCGCGTAGACCGTAACAAACAGCAGGTTGGCCAGGTCCTTGCATTCCTGTATCAGAAATAACAATGACGTCTGCTGCAAGCTTATCTTTGTTATTTTCAATGTATTCTTCTAGATTAGGACTTCCAACCTCTTCCTCACCCTCAATTAGGAATTTCACATTAACAGGTAGAGAACCCTCTAATTCAAGATGCGCTTCAACTGCCTTCACATGCATGAATACTTGTCCTTTATCGTCACTTGCACCACGAGCATATAGCTTATTATCACGTACCTCAGGCTTGAATGGCTCTGATTCCCAAAGGTTTAATGGATCTACGGGCTGAACATCATAATGTCCATAGATCAGTACCGTTGGCTTGTCTTCCGCATGTAGCCAGTCAGCATATACTACGGGATGGCCTTTTGTTTCATCAATCACAATATTTTCTAGTCCTGCTTGTTTAAAGGAGTCTGCAAGCCATTCTGCACCTTTTTGCATATCTGCTTTGTGCTCTGATAAGGAAGAAATACTTGGTATGCTAAGGAATTTTTTTAATTCTTCTAAATGCTGTTCTCTTTTTTCTGCAAAATAGTTATCTAAATTAGTTATTTGGCTCATAGATTTATCCTTCTTTCCAAAGATAGTTTAGTAAAAATAGTATATCACAATTTCAAGGTAACTAAGTCATTAGAAAAGTTTGTTAAATATAGAGATTAACGAAATAATCTCTATCTAAATTATAAAGGTATTTAGCTTATGTATAAAGAATACTAATAGAAATACGGTTAACTCATGTAGAAGATAGGCTATTACAATAAACAAAAATTAAACGGCTATGTTAAAGAGTAGGGTTGATTTATGATATAGAGAAATCTTAGATCAGAGAGTAGAATTGATTTCCGCACCAGCCGGACGCTTTCCTCGGGGTAAGCGATAAGCCATCACCCATCGCTTACGCGCGTGGTTGTGATGTCTTATCTGTCTCACTCATCCCGTAGGAGTCGCCGTCTGGCGCTCCAATCAATAAATGGGAACAGCTTTAGCATCG
>NZ_JBAEAP010000135.1:0-10275 GCF_056205495.1 Psychrobacillus sp.
TTTTTATCGAACATTCATCTCGTTTGGATGGGAGCCTTTACGTCGATCTTTGTTTAGGCTGTTGATTTGTTCCATTTCATCGTTAGTTAATTCAAAATCAAACACCTGGAAGTTTTCTTCGATTCTCGATGGAGTAACTGATTTTGGGATTACGATGGTGTTGTTTTGTAAATGCCAGCGTAAAACGGTTTGTGCTGGGGATTTACCATGCGATTCTGCAATTTTTTGAATGATGGAGTCTTGCAGTACCTCGCCACCTTGGTCTAGAGGACTCCATGCTTCTACAAAAATATCATGCTTGGCACAGAATTCCTTTAGTTTACTTTGATCTAAGTAAGGATGACATTCTACTTGGTTTAATACCGGTGGGATCTCACATTCCTCTAAAATGCGCTCTAAATGTTCTATTTCAAAATTGCAAACACCGATCGCCTTTACTCGTCCATCTTTGTATAGCTTTTCCATCGCTTTATATGTTTCGACATAACTATCAAATTGAGGAGTTGGCCAGTGAATTAAATATAAGTCCACATAGTCAAGACCTAGACGTTCAAGGCTTTCTTCATATGCTCGTAAGGTATTGTCATAGCCTTGGTCGCTATTCCAAACCTTTGTAGTGATAAATAAATCTTCGCGAGCTACATTGGCATTTTTTAATGCCTCACCGACACCTTCTTCGTTTTTATAAATCATTGCTGTATCAATGGAACGATATCCAGCTTCAATTGCTTTAGAAACTGCTTTAGTAGCTTCCTCACTTGGTACTTGCCAAACTCCAAATCCAAGCTGGGGCATTTTTAAACCATTATTTAAGGTAATATAATTCATTCTAGCATTACTCCCATCTCTCATATATTTTGCATACAATTACCATTTTAGTTTAATAGAAAATAATAATTTTTGCATTCAATTGAAACTCCATTCAAGGAAAAAACCTGTACTTTAAGTACAGGCTTCTAATTACTCAGGATTATTTCTTTTTGTGTTTTCTTGTTTCGCTGGAGAATCGTTGTTGGATTCTTCTAGTGATTCCTCTGTAACAGGTGTTTGTTTTTTATGTGATTTTGGGTAGTTGTTTTTCCCTTTTTTATCTTGGGCATTAGCATTGAAGTATTGAATACTTGTCATTGCACCTTCTTCAATCATACGGTTATCATCTGGATCACCAGGATCAGAAAAACCTGTTTTTGTTACGTAAGTTGGTGAGTTTTTGCGCGAATCCATGTAAGAATCCATTTTTGCTTTCGTATTTTTTAAAGCTACCTTAGCTTTACTGCGGTTTTCTGTTTTATATAAATAAGTAATGGCGAAGGCTGCGACACTTCCGATGAGTAATGCTTGTTTGTTAACTTTTGACATTCTTATCACTCCCTCTTGGTCTTAATTAAATAATACCCACTTCAAATCTTAACCAAACACCTCCAAATAAAATGAAAAAATATATTTATCCTCTACCCATCAAGCTCCTCATTTTACATAGTAGTCGTTCTCTTCTCTTTTTAATTCCAGAAACAGTTATTCCATACCTTGTAGCAGCTTGTTTGAGAGAGGTCTCCTCCACAAATAGCCAGCGTAATAATTCTTTTTCGTCGACCGATAATTGTTTTATAGCATTGGATAATTGGTCATGTTCAATAGTGGGGAGCTTGTCATTCTCTAGTAGGTTGCTCAATTGTTCTTCTTCTATAACTTGAAAACGTTCTTCGTTGAGATGTTCTTTTTTTAATTCATCAAGTAATGCTCCATAGATCGTCCGGTAAGCAAAGGGAGCAAAGTCACCTTTAGTAGCGTCATACTTTAACCAAGCTTTCCATAGTGCGATATAACCAGCTTGTCTAAAAGTATCGTAGTTTTTATAAATATTTAATTTTCTAATGCAGGCAGATATCATTGGCTTATAGGCAAACAAAATATCTTCAAAACGTTCCAAATTTTATCCGTTCCATCATGCATGACTATTTTTTCCTAGGTATTGCATAGCATAACGAGAAGTCTAACGATATTCGAATGTGGAAATATGAAGAATTGACATACATACGTTATATTTGTTTTGCGAAATTTTAATGAAATACGACAAAATAAATTAAAAACCATATTATATTAATAATTACAATTATTCAGTTAATTCAGACTATACAAAGGAGAGGGTATTTAGTATTATTTATTTAAGGGGAAACAGGGGAGTGAAAAAACTGCTGTATAACGATTCTTTATTGATAACGAGATATACACTTATGATTCAATCAGCATTTTGTGGAGGATATAAATCCATTATCACTACAACACATGGAGTTTTCAGATCTTCCTTATCCGTCAATCAACTACTGAATTTAGCATGCATTCGTCATGCTTCTACATTAGAAGGTCGAATGGAGGCAACTAAGAAAATGATGAATTATGCAAATAAGTCACCAATTCTAATAGCTGAAAAGATCGGAGCTTTTCCAACAAGGTCTTATAAGGACTTAGAATGTATTTGGATCTTTAATCATTTGTTTCAAATAGAGAATCAGGGAAGGGGTTTATGCAAGCTTACGTTTTATGACAAAATAAGCGTGGATGTAGCGGTCTCTAAGTATACGTTGATGAAGCAACAGGAGCGATTACACACAACGATGAATTTATTTAGTATGTTAAGCGAGAAGGTAGACTTATTTGATTTGCAATTTTCAAACAAAATGTAATTAAATAGAAAAATAGTTTCTCCTTAATAAAACGGCTGTTTACTCCATAATCAGTCGCTTTTTTATATCAATATATAATACTTTTAACCTATATTAATGATACATTCTATCTATTACAATTATTTATATACGCGTTGAATCAAATTATTGGTAAAAATGAAATAATATTTTGATGTAAAATGGTTTGAATATATGGAGGGAATAGAATGGACGTAGCTAATGTTTATGTCGACTTTAAACTTGCAGTTGAGGAGGGTACATCGTTCTTTAGAGTTCTTGCCCAGTGTTTCATCTATAAAGATTCTCATGACGATCCAATTCTAATAGGCGAAGCCTCCTTACATTTGTTTAATCCAGTAAAAACCTCTTATCTAGATCTTTGTGGAGAAGCAGATTGCTTGTCTGATAAGCTATCGTACTCCCTAACAAGTTTAGAAAAATTTTATGAAGTAGATAAGATCAATAGTATCGTAGCTGTTTTTCACACATTGAATCTCAAAGAACCATGGGATGAAAAGGAGCTTAGCATTGCCATTTATAAAAAGCTGGAGGATCAATTATCATTATTAAATGTTGAATTGATTTTAATTTCAAATAGCCGTCATCACTTAATCGATAAAATAACCAGTATATCACCGTACTATACTGAATTAGGATTCACATCTTTTATAAAAGAAAACGAACCTATCATCATGTTTAAGCAGATTTCCAATACATATGCAGGGATAAATTAAACGTAGGCAGCCAATTGTGCAATGATTGGCTGCCTATGTTTATACCTCTTCTAAATAAAGTTGATATACTTTTTTTGGTCGTCCTCTTAATTTTTTTTGCTGCTGTGTCGTAACCTTTGCTGCCCCTTTTTCCTCTAGCTTTTTCAGAATACGATTTGCTGCTCTTTCGGTAATCCCTAAATGAATACTTAAATCCTCCGCTGATAGGATATTTGTTTGAAGCTTGTTCATTACTGCGATTATTTTCTTCAGTTGAAGGGAGGTCGTGTTTAGTTTAGCACTTAGCTTTTCTGTTGCAGAATCGTACTGAGTATCTACTTGAATATAGTCTTCACTTCCAAGAGGTCCAATGAGCTTTGCCTCTTTTGTTAATATATAGGACTGTGTTTCCGAAGTTGTACATAAGTGAGCTGCTTTTTCTGCGTTTAACTGTGCTGCTTGAATAGAATTTCCAATTCCCCACCCAATTTTCACTACAAATGGTAGCTCGGTTGACAGGTAGCTGACTAGTTTGCAGCTCTCCATGTCACTTGTTATTAGTTTGAAGTCGCTATGATTCGTTATAACTTCATAGAAAAACGTATTTTGATGAATGATAAATTTCATATTATTTTTTCGGCTAAAGTCCAGGATCGCTTTGTACAAGGACATTTGTTTATATTCCAAGTCTCTAAAATTTTCCCGTGTTATAGATAGCTCTAAATGCGCTATGACTACTTGATTTTCAATTAGCTGTAGTATTTGAATTTCTTTTAAGAGCTCATTTACTTTTTCGACCATGCTTCTTTGGGAAGGTACAACTAAAATTAAATTTACTCCATACGGCTTCAATATGTCAGGTAGGCGACTCAGTCGTGTCATGCTTACATCTATCTTGCCTTCCTTCCAAAGCTTCACATGGTAATTCGTCATTTTTTCATATACCTGTTGATCTGCATAGGACTGCATGGTTGCATCGAAGATATAAGGGAAGTCCTCTTTCTCAGTCCACTCTCTCACTCCAAGATAGTTATTTTCCTCATATAAAAAGTCTATCAAGCAACGTTTCATCTGAAAGTCTCGGTTTGTATACATATATTCAGATAATGCACGATAGAAGTCCGTTTGCGTAACGTCAAAATGTAACATCGGAATGTCAATGTCGGGGAAGTGCTGCTGGACAAAAAAGTGAGGGATTTGTCCACTAAATAGAACTCCGTCGACTAATCGAATCTGCTCTAAAAAAATATCCTTTAAATGCTCTAATGATTGGTACACCATAAAACTATACTCACATGGTTCTACTGGTAATGTTTCTACCTGCTTGACCCAATCCAGTGAATTCTCGGTAGTCAATATTAAAATGCGAGCCATAATTATAATGTTCTCCTTTTTCTAAAAATTTGTTGAATTTTGTCTAGTTATAGTTTACCCTATTCTTTAAAGACATGTACAAAAAGTGTCTTTTAATAAAAAAGGGGTGATTATTATTACAACTAACAGTGTTGAGATGAAAGATAACGGTAAATTTTCCAAGTTTCTTTCTTTAGTTGAACGGATAGGAAATAAGCTGCCAGATCCATTTATTCTCTTTTTCTATCTAACTCTGGCGTTAATGATTGTTTCAGCAATTTTAAATTTAGCTGGTGCAGAGGTTATCCATCCGAATACCGAGGAAAACGTTGCAGTTAAGAGTATACTCTCTGGCGAGGGTCTCCAGTTTATATTGGCTAATACTCTTACCAATTTCACGAGCTTTGCACCGCTTGGCCTCGTACTGACAATTATGTTAGGAATCGGATTAGCGGAAAAAGTTGGTTTATTGGAAATGCTAATGAAGCGTGCAATTGTAAAAACACCTACTAAAATTATTACTTTTACTGTGTTCTTTATTGGTATTTTAGGAAATATCGCTTCTGATGCTGCATTTGTAGTAATTCCACCTCTAGCTGCTCTAGTCTTTCTATCTCTAGGCAGACATCCTCTAGCAGGTTTAGCAGTTGGTGTAGCTAGTACAGGAATTGGTTTTACCGCAAATATACTAATCGCAGGAACGGATGCATTACTTTCTGGTATTTCTACGGAAATTGCCAAGGGCATTAACCCGGATGTAATCGTAACACCGTTAGATAACTGGTTCTTTATGAGTGCTTCTACGTTCTTACTTGCAGCCGTAGGGACAATTATTACTGAAAAGTATGTTGAGCCTAGACTTGGTACATATACAGGAAAGCAACAAGCATTCTCAAAAGATATTAGCCCTTTGGAAAAGAAAGGATTACGTAATACGTTAATAGCAGCCATTATATTTATTGCAATTGTAGTTATTGGTATGCTGATTCCTAATTCTCCACTTTTAAATGAAGATGGCACTATTTTACGTTCACCGTTTTTATCAGGAATTGTTCCTGTTTTGTTCTTGTTCTTTGTAACCGTAGGTATTGTATACGGAGTTACGACGAAAAAAATTCAATCTACAGCTGATGTTCCAAAAATAATGACAGAGGCGATAGGAAGCTTGTCTGGCTATATCGTTTTAATCTTTATGATTGCTCAGTTTGTTGCATATTTTAACTGGTCGAATATAGCTATTTGGTTAGCTGTAAATTGCGCTGATCTATTAACTAAGTTCAATATGACAAATATTTTTGTTATCGTGCTATTTGTAATTTTAGTAGCATTTTTGAGCTTGTTTATCATTAGTGGCTCGGCTCTATGGGCATTAGTTGGTCCAGTATTTATCCCAATCTTTATGCTGCTAGGGTATCATCCCGCATTTATCCAACTAGCTTATCGTATTGGAGAATCCTCTACGAATATGGTGACACCGTTGAACCCTTATTTTGCGATTATCTTATCATTCATGCACCTTTACGATAAAAAAGCAGGTATTGGTACGCTTATGTCACTAATGCTCCCGTATACTATTGTTTTCCTAATCGTTTGGATTGCTCTAATGTTAGTTTTTGCATTTTTCGGAATTCCAATCGGCCCAGGAGTATCCTTGTATTTAAATTAAATGAATTAAAGGAGTGAACGTACTTGAGTTTATTTACAATTCCTTCGAATTCATTGGAACAAATGAAGGTATGGAGAAGAAACTTCCATCAATATCCAGAAGTGGGGTGGACAGAGTTTCGAACCGCTTCCATTATAGCAAATGAGCTGAAAAATCTTGGTTTTCAAGTGCAGGTTGGTAGAGAAGTAGTATCAAAGAATCGTATGGGAGTACCGTCAGAGGAAATCCTAACGAAGGTTTATGAAAGTGCTGTGGAAAACGGGGGACATATCGAATACTTAGAAAAAATGGTCGGTGGATATACTGGGGTTGTAGGAACTATAGAAGGCTCCAAGCCAGGACCGACAATTGGTTTTCGTTTCGATATGGATGCTTTAGATATTTTAGAATCAAAAAATACTACTCATCTACCGATAGAGGAAGAGTTTGTATCTAAATATGAAGGCAGGATGCATGCTTGTGGTCACGATGCTCATAGCTCGATTGGTTTAGGACTGGCTACTATTCTCTCGCAAAATAAAGAGAATATTGAGGGAGTCATCAAGATTATATTCCAGCCAGCAGAGGAAGGCGTGCGAGGAGCAAAGTCCATGGTAGATGCTGGTGTAGTAGATGACGTCGATTATTTTCTCAGTATGCATGTCGGTACAGGATCACCTTTAGGTACGGTAATTGGAGGTTCGAATGGGTTTTTAGCTACTTCAAAAATTGATGCAACCTTCACTGGGAAGGCTGCTCATGCTGGTGCTGAGCCTGAAAAGGGAAAGAATGCATTATTAGCAGCTGCCTCTGCCATTCTTGGACTTCACTCGATTTCGCGGCATAGCGGTGGGGCTTCTCGTATTAACGTGGGTACGTGCATAGCAGGGGATGGACGGAATATTATTCCCTCTCATGCAGCATTAAAGCTTGAGACACGTGGAGAAAACAGTGAGGTGCATACCTATGTGCATGAGCAGGCTATTTCCGTATTGGAAGGAGCAGCTAAAATGCACGGGGCAGAGCTGTCCTATGAAATTGTAGGTGAGGCAAGAACGTGCTCTTCCTCCAATGAATTGGCGGAACTTGTGATTAAGGCAGCAAAGGAAGTTGCTGGTGTAAATGAAGTTATACCGATCGCTGATTTTGCAGCTGGTTCAGAAGACGCAACATTCATGATGGAACGAGTCCAACAGAATGGTGGTTTATCTACCTATTCCATTTTTGGAACAACACTAGCAGCTGGACATCATCATGAAAGATTTGATATCGATGAAGCGGTGCTACCTATTGCATTGCAAACTTGGTTAGCTACGATCGAACAAATTTATCAACATGAAAGGTGAGTGCTAATGATTAAAATAGAAGATCAAATAACTAGTCTAATAGAATTATATGAAGAGGAAATTATCCAACTAAGTGATCGTATATGGGATATTCCAGAAACAAGATTTCAGGAGTTTGAATCTTTTAAGATATTGAGTAACTTTTTAGAGGAAAAGGGCTTCATAGTGGAGAGATGCGTCGGCGATATTGAGACGGCCTTTACCGCTACCTTTGGGCAAGGTGGACCGATTATCGGTATTTTAGGTGAATTCGATGCGTTGTCCGGTTTAAGCCAAAAAGCTGGAAGTCCAGTCAGAGAGCCGATTATTGAAAATGGTAATGGACATGGCTGTGGACATAATCTTTTAGGTACTGCAGGGATAGCTGCTGCTCTTGCGGTGAAGGATTTGATCGAACAAGGCAAAATTACTGGTACCATCAAATATTTTGGTTGCCCTGGAGAAGAAGGCGGGTCGGGTAAAACGTATATGGTCAGAGACGGCGTCTTTGACGGGATTGATGCTGCCCTTACCTGGCATCCAAATTCGTATACGGGGATCTTTTCTTTTTCTTCGCTTGCGAATTATCAGGTTTATTTCTCGTTTGAAGGAAAGGCGGCTCATGCAGCTAACTCTCCACACTTAGGGAGAAGTGCGTTAGATGCTGTTGAGCTGATGAATGTAGGGGTTAACTATTTAAGAGAGCATATTATTTCCGAGGCAAAGGTACATTATGCAATTACCAATTCTGGAGGGGCGTCCCCTAATGTCGTTCAGTCAGATGCAGAAGTGTTATATTTAATCCGAGCTCCCCATTTAAAAGATGTAGAAGCAATCTATCAGCGAGTTGTTAATATTGCGGAAGGTGCCGCGTTAATGACGGGTACAAAGCTCACGGTGAAATTTAATAAAGCCTGCTCTAATTATATTCCTAACCATACATTGAATGTTTTGATGGATGAAAAGCTTCAGCAATTTGGATTACCTACCTATAACGATGAGGAAATGGAATACGCTAAGGCGATGGCTAAAACTATTACTTCTGAAGAAGTCGAGGCTGCGGTAATTGATGCAGAAAAGCTTTCTGCATATACAGTTTCGGAAGAGTTTTATTCGGCAGATTCTCCATTCTTTACGGAAATTATTCCTTATGTGAAAAATCGTGAGGTCATGCAGGGCTCGACCGATGTAGGCGATGTCAGCTGGGTCGTGCCAACTGCTCAGTTTTTCACGACTTGTTTTGTAGCGGGAACACCATTACACACATGGCAGCTCGTATCTCAAGGGAAAACATCATTAGCACATAAAGGATTGATCTATGCAAGTAAGGTAATAGCTGCAAGTGCAGTAGACTTGTTTGATAATCCACAGCTAATTGAGGATGCAAAAAAAGAATTATTAAAGCAAGTGGGAGATGGATACCAAAATCCACTACCAGCAGATTTACGCCCAAGCGCTATGTAATATGAAAAATTAATCGAAACTAAAAAACAGACCAAAAAGAATAATTCTTCTTGGTCTGTTTTTTCAAATTGCCGTATTTTGATAAGGGTTAGGTGAAGAAAAAGTGATACGTTAAACCAATTGCAATGCCTACTATTCCCGCGCTAATAAAAATTATGCCATGTGTTCTTCTATTCTTGTGTTGGCATATATAAACCGGAGGCAATTTGTCCAAAACAGATCATTAGCAATAAGAAAAGTAAGATCGGTCTCATATTTTTTTTCACTCGATTCTACTTAAGTATTTGTTTGCTAATTAATAATCAACTATCTATTTTATTAAATCTTTGTACCTAACATTCCCTTGAATTATGAAATACTGTCGGCAAGCTCTACTATCCACTACGCTAAACTAGAATTCTTCTACACGTTTTACTTCCAATGGTTTGTCTGAAGCAGATGTATTTTTAAGCACGCGCTTTGCCCAATAGGTTGCAAGGAATGTACCGGTAATAACCTGCCAAGCAGAAGAAAATGCACTTGGCAAGGCAGCTAATGGAGAGAAGTAACTATTAGCCAATGACACTCCAAGTCCAGCATTTTGCATACCTACTTCGATAGATATTGCTCGTTGGTCCTGCTTAGATAATTTAAATAGTTTGGCTGCAAAGTAACCGAGAAGTAATCCAAATGCATTATGCAGTAACACAGCAATAAAGACTAAAAATCCAGCTGTTGCGATATTCTCTTTATTACCAGCAACGATAGCTGAAATAATAATAGTAATTGCTACTATTGAAACAAGTGGTAGGATCGGAATACTTTTTTCAGTAACAGTCGGTAGAAACTTGCTTACGACTAACCCTAAAATAATAGGTATGATAATAACTTGGATAATAGACATAAACATGGACATCGGATCAACTGGAAGCCATTGCCCGGCAAATATGAGCAGTAGCAAGGGAGTCATTACGGGTGCAAGTAATGTAGAAACACTTGTCATGGTAATAGATAAGGGGACATTTCCTTTTGCTAAGAAGACCATAACGTTAGATGAGGTGCCTCCAGGAACACTTCCGAGTAATACCAATCCTGCTGCAAGTTGTGGCGGA
>NZ_JBAEAP010000136.1:0-3280 GCF_056205495.1 Psychrobacillus sp.
ATGGAAGCAATAATAGAGATGAAGAAGCAGACTACTATTATCCTGGTAGAACAAAATTTTATGATGGCAAGTAAAATCGGGGATACATACACACTAATCGATGATGGAGAAACTGTTCAATCAGGACAAATGAGTGAGCTAATCCAAGATGAAGAATTGAAGAGAAAATACCTCGGTATCGGGTAAAGGAGGAAGCTATATGGAGTTGATCATCAATTTATTGATAAACGGATTGGCAACTGGCATGTTGATATTTTTATTGGCAGCTGGATTAACCTTAATATTTGGGTTAATGGATGTCTTAAACTTTGCACATGGAGGCTTATTTGCCTGGGGTGCTTTTTCTGGAGTATGGTTTTACAGTTTGACCGATAGCTTTACCTTAGCTCTGGTAGGAGCTGTTTTAACGGGAGCTTTATTGGGATTTATAACCGAAAAGCTAATTATCACACCTGTTTACGGAAACCATGTACAGCAAATATTAATTACTCTAGGTTTCATGATTGTTCTTTCTGAAATGCTGAAGGTCGTTTTCGGACCAAACCAAATTCCAGCAAAAGTACCTCCTCTGTTAGCTGGAAGCTGGGAGGTTGGGGATGTCATCATTATTAAATATCGTTTATTTATCATCACCATTGGATTCATCGTGTTTGGTATTTTCCAATTCATTTTAAAACGAACAAAAATCGGTCTAACTGTACGCGCTGGTGTGATGAACAAGGAAATGGTGCAGGCGTTAGGTATAAATATAAAAAAGGTTTTTTTATATGTTTTTATGACAGGTGCAGCACTTGCAGCATTAGGTGGTGCTTTGATGGCACCCTATTCAGGTGTGGTATACGCTGAAATGGGCATGGAGTATGCAATATTAGCCTTCATAGTAGTAGTCATTGGAGGGATGGGTAGCTTTCCAGGATCATTAATGGCAGCTATTTTAGTAGGTTTGTCAGGGAGCTTCATGGCGTATTATGTTCCAGCTCTATCACTTGCGGTAAATATGCTGCTTATGGCAGTCGTATTAATCTTCCGTCCGCAAGGTTTGTTTACTGCGAAAGGATGATACAAGGATGAAGTTAAAATCTACATTTCAAGTTAAACATGGCGTATTGGTGCTAATTATCGCTGCATTTACCATATTTCCATTTGTCTCAGATTCTAGAACATGGACTATTTTGCTGACTCAAATATTCATCTTTTCCATATTAGCGATGAGCTATGATATTCTGCTCGGTTATACAGGAATTGTATCCTTTGGCCATGCTATGTTCTTCGGTATGGGAGCATATTCCACGGCTATTATGTTAAACCACTTTGAGTCAACCGTCGGAATATTTATACTTTCAATTGCTGTAGGTATGGTTATTGCAGGGGTTATTAGCTTTTTAGTTGGATTGTTAACGCTACGTCTAAAAAGCCATTTCTTTGCCATGCTTACAATGGCGGTATCCGGACTATTTCTTGTCCTTGCAGAAAAGTGGAGAACTCTTACCTATGGAAATGATGGCTTTACATTTAGAGCTCCTGAAATTTTTAGAGATCGCATGGTGTTCTATCTATTGGTTTTGGGGTGCCTCGTCCTAGTTTATCTATTCCTAAGAAGATTTGTAAATTCTCCTCTAGGTAAAGTGTTGATTGGAGTTAGAGAAAACGAGCAAAGAACAAAGTCACTTGGATACAACACGCTCTATTATAAGGTAATCGCTTCAGTAGTTGCCGGAGTAATTGCCAGTCTAGCAGGATCGTTATATGCGATATCGTTACGCTTTGTCAATACCAGTGTACTGACGATGGATATCACACTTGATGCATTATTAATGACAATTATAGGCGGTGTAGGCACACTTATTGGTCCTATTATAGGAGCAGGAGTTATTGAATTAGCACAGCATTATCTTTCTGGGCTAGCTAAGGAACATCCGATTTTTGAAAGATGGATCATATTCTTCGGTATTATTTATATTCTCGCCGTTATTTTCTTCCCTAGAGGCATAGTTGGAACCATTCAATATGCTTTCTGGAAACGGAAAAACAAAAAAAGTAATGTAGAAGTGGCTACTAAAAGGAGGGAGTTAGCAAAATGACGATAGGGATTGTCAGTACTGGAATATATATTCCAACAGATGTAATGACTGCTGAAGAAATCGCATTCCGTTCCAAACTCCCTATTGAAGTAGTCAAAAACAAAATGGGTATTTCAAAAAAGCCAATTCCAGGGAAAGATGATCATACAGTTGCAATGGGAATATGGGCAGCGGAGAAAGCATTGCAAAAAGGAAATGTGGACCCCAAATCTATCGATCTAATAATCTATATTGGGGAAGAGCACAAGGAATATCCCCTTTGGACAGCTGCCATTAAGATTCAAGAAGAGCTTGGCGCCTTTCACGCGTGGGGTTTTGATGTGGCGCTACGTTGTGGAACAACTATTATGGCAATGAAAGTTGCAAAGAGCATGATGCTCGCTGACCCCTCTATCCAAACAGTTTTGCTTGCGGGAGGTTATAGAAACAGTGACTTTATTGACTATACAAACGATCGGACGCGCTTCATGTTCAACCTAGGTGCAGGTGGAGCTGCAATGATTTTAAAAAGAGATTACGAGAAAAATACTGTTTTAGAGACAGATATAATCACGGACGGCTCTTTTTCAGAGGATGTATTGGTGCCTGTTGGAGGAACTAAGCAACCTTTATCACCTGAGCATTTGGAGAATGGTTTGTATCGATTAGATGTAATGGATCCCGAGGGTATGAAGGCAAGACTAGAACAAAAATCGATGGACAATTTTTTAAAGGTTGTTAGGAATGCGCTTTTGAAAAGCGGATACAGTGACAAGGATATCGATTATCTTGCCATCCTTCACATGAAAAGGTCTGCACATGATTATGTCCTAGGTGAGCTAGGTTTGAATACGGAACAATCTATTTATTTAAGTGATTATGGGCACGTCGGACAGATGGATCAAATTATATCATTGGAATTAGCTGAAAAATCAGGGAAAATAAAAAGTGGAGATATTGTCGTTCTAGTAAGTGCTGGCATTGGCTACGCGTGGGGAGCAATAGTTATAAAATGGGGAATTGAAGGGAGAAATATATGATCATGACATTACAAAAAGTAACATTGGCAAATGGGGAGTCAATTACTTATAGGAAAAGAGCAGGGGGTAAGCAGATCCTCGTACTTGTTCATGGCAATATGACGTCATCAAAGCATTGGGATCTACTAATGGATGCTTTGGAAGATTCATTTACTGTAATTGCTTTGGATATGAGAGGTT
>NZ_JBAEAP010000137.1:0-1967 GCF_056205495.1 Psychrobacillus sp.
ACTATTATATGGATTGGTAGCATGCTATTAATATCCATGCTGTTGTATTTGTTCTTTGAGCTATTTAGTCCAATGAATTCAGGAGAGCGAAAAGAAAGTGGAATAAAACCTAGGCCGTTTCTTTTGAGGATAAGAAATCAATGGAGAGGGCAAAAAAGGATGCGACAGGTCATCCAAATTGCTGTGAAAAATGGTATTTCAAGAGCAATGAAATACTCAAGGTATAGAAATAATGATCATGAAATGGCTATTGCTTTTCGAAATACGCTGGAGCAGGCTGGTGGAATATTTATTAAATTTGGTCAGGTGCTTTCCACTCGTCGAGATCTATTTTCTCCAGTATTTATCAAAGAGTTAGAAAAGCTACAGCAAAACGTAGAGCCTTTGAAGGAATCAGAAGTAAAATCTATACTTGAAAAGTCTTTGCCGTATAAAATGGAGGATATGTTCTCGTATTTTGACATGATTCCAGTAGCTTCTGCATCAATTGGTCAAGTACATAAAGCAATCTTAAAGGATAATAACCAACAGGTTGTTGTTAAGCTTTTGCGACCTGATGTTAAAAGTATGATAAGAGATGATTTAAATATATTGCTAGAGTTTGTTCGATGGCTAACAGATAAATCTTCTTGGGCTGCACGACTCGGCCTTTGTGAGCTAGCCTTAGGATTTGCACAAAATTTGAAGGAAGAAGTAAATTTCGAAATCGAAAAAAGAAATGTTTTACAAATTAAAAAAGCGCTAGAGGAGAGTAACTACGAAGTTAAGATTCCTCATGTTTATGCTGAGCTTAGTAATGACTGTATCATCGTTTTTGAACATGCACACGGACAGAGTGTCGCGAATGGGGATTCTTTGTTTCAATCAATGAATATCGATCGTGAGCAATTTGCTCGCACAGTTTTATATTCCTTTTTTGATCAAATATTAAATTCAGGGATATTCCATGCCGACCCTCACCCTGGGAACATATTCATCGATAAAGCAGATGGAACCCCAATATTGCTAGACTTTGGTGCTGTTGGTAGATTGGCAGAGCCCCAACAAGAAGGTATGAAGATATTTTTAATGGGGATTCAACATAATGATGCTGACATGCTTTATGATGCGATTACTTTACTTGTAGAAGATCACGAGCATATAGATCGGGTCAAAATGGAACAGGCGCTTTCGCAAATCCTTCTTCGCATATCGTATGTGGAACAAATACCAACGGAAGAACTAATTCAAGCCTTCTTTAAAGTTGTTAGAGATTTTGGACTATCTTTTTATCCTTCGGTTGGTATAGCTTTACGTTCTATTGTTACGCTAGAGGGCACTTTACATTTAGTTCAACCAAATTTTGATATTTTTACAGAAGCTAAGGAATATTCTTCACATTACTTGAGTTCACTCTTTAAGAAACCTTTCAGAGATCCAGGTGCTACAAAAGAGCGACTAGAGGAAGAATTCGCTTTAATGATTCCAGCTTTACGAAAAATTCCAAGACGGGTCGATAAGCTTGTTCAAAAAGTGGAAAGTGGAAAAATAATATTACACCATGATATCTTTTCCGACAAAAATAATGCTGAATTTGTAACCAATCTATTTTCTCGTTTTATATTATTACTAGTTGGCATCACTTTTGGAATTATTTCTTCTTCACTATTAGCTATTGCTCAATTCATTGATGCTGTTTATGCAGTCTATTTAAATGCTGCTGCCTTTGTTGGGCTATTTCTATGTGCAGTATTGCTAGTAAGACTTTCAATTCAAGCTATTCGTTTAATGAACCGGCGTTAATTTTTGACTGAAGACAAACTCCAAAAATTTTGGAGTTTGCCTACAGTCTTTTTTCTTTTAAAATAGAAGTAATGCGAGGAAGAGTTGATTTCCGCTACGAACGGACGCTTTCCGTGGGCACGGCTTAGGCCAACAGGATGTTGGTCAGGAAAACGTTGTCACACGATGTGACGTCCTTAGTTTTC